>DASYAN010000562.1:0-9285 GCA_036501345.1 Ktedonobacteraceae bacterium | reverse complement strand
ACCATATAAATCCGAGTCTGTAGGTAATAGGTTCCATTCATGCTCATTGATCGGAGTAACATCTAGCCAACCTACCATATCTTCATGATATTCAGCTAGTCGTTCCAAACGATCGCCCACAGCACGAGCTACTGCGAGGAGACGGTCACGACTCACAACCGTGTCCGACGGATGTAATTGCAATCCCCGCTTTACTGGCTGATTTGAACCCACCTCCATACTACTAAACGACGCCCTAATGATCCAGACTTGCTTCTCCATATTTTGCTCACTGAAGCTACACACTCGCTCTTTGGCTATCTCCATTGATGGCGTAGGCAGAAATTCAGCAATGCGCTCTCCAGTCGAGGTAAAGAGATCCCGTGATCCCGGACAAGTAGTAAATATCGGAATGTCACCCGCCCATAAATCAGTACGTTCTGCTGCAATGACTCTGGTTAACTGTGGCTTTTGCTCAACATTCATCCACAGACGATCGAAGACACGATCACACTCGAGAGCATCACGCAAAACATTGGGATGGAAGCTGCTAGCCAACAATAATTCATAGACTTGGGTTTGACGCAGCACACAACGTATCTCGTCATTGACGAAGCACGGTAGCATTTCTTCCAACAGTTCGTCGCGATGCGCCAAAAGTAGGCGATAGACAGAGATAAAACCGGAGATAACATGGTCACGATACTCCACCGTATCAACATCCTGGTCATGCAAACGCGGTCGATGCTGACTTGTATGCAATGGGACCCGTTCATTGCTGAATTGCATCTGATCTGTCCCAATTCCAGTCAATTGTGGAACAGGCGATGCTGTGAGCTGTCCTGCCTGTCCGCCGAGACCACTGACATCAATTCCCTCAGACTGCGCATTTGACCATACACGCCGAGGCAATAAACCAATGCGTAGAACAGAATGACTGATTGTTTCTGCTCCTGGATAGCTCTGCTTCTGTTCAGTTTGTCTCTTCTCACGTGGTTGAAATAGGGCCTCAAGATCTATCAAAATGGGATGCTCACCCATAGCGATTAGATTATCTGCGTGAAAATCTGCAGCTTCCAGAGCATAGAGTAAGGCAAGATAACCACCATGGCGCTGGTAAAAACGCTCAACGCCTTCCTTGGAGAGACAAGGACTAGCCTGTATGAACTCAATCCAGCCATATGTCGGCCTGCTTATGACCTGGCAGGTACGAAATGCTGGAGAGTATCCTAGAGTATTTAGCCAAGAGAGCAGTTCTTGAAAATGCACATCAACAGCCATTGACCTGGGTTTGTATACCAGACGGAAGCCGGAACTCCAGACTAAAATTGTGACACTACGACCTCCCCGGTGAGCATCACCTTTGTTTGCTTGTATATCAACCAGTCTACCGGCATCGCATGCTTGGGGCAAAATCTTACAGATCTCTTCCCAGTCAGTACACAGACGCTCTAGCAACTCTAGTTCACAGATGACCCAGTTCTCAAGCGCCTCTACCAACCTGCGTGCCAACGCCGAGTATTCCTGAAGCAAGAGAAGAATACTCTCCGGCTGTGACAATCGCTGTAAAAAATTTTCAAAGCGCTCCTGCGGCGTTTCACCCTGTAAAAGACCTTCCACTCGTGCCACATTGAGTTCAAGCACATACGTTTTAAGTAATCCAGGGAGAAGACGAGGTGAGAGATGCCTAACAAGCAGGGACATAATAGCAGTTGGGTCAAAAGGCAAAGAGGGATATTTTTGTGTCAGTGCCTGCAAACCGATTTGTAGGCGCGTCATACTAGGTTTAATCAAGGGTCTCAGTGTGGCAAGATACGCTGCGGCATTAAGACCATTCTTCGCTGGTGGAAGCGTCAATATGACATCAGTATCAGGCTCGGATTCTGACTCTTCAAAGACATTGATCATTGCCTGCAGCCATGAAGGAGGTGTTGAGACATGAGCCTGTAGTGCTTCCGGTGACTCCGCTAGCAATACTAAAAGATCGTTTTCTGTCAACCCATCCAGAGCCAGCCGTTGCGCAAAATAATTCTCCTTATTAAAGGGAACCTGCTCTTTCCAACACTGGAACCGCAGCCGAGCTCTTTCGTCGTTGATAGGAGAAAAAGTGGATTGAACCGAGAGACGCTCCCTCAACAATGCAGCACGCTCCGCAAGGGTCATCGCACTATACCAGCTCGCATAATGTTGATGTTCTGAGACATGGGCGTGTGAATTCGCCACTGTTTTACTCATTTGCATTTTCCTTTTATAGATATAAATGTTCTTGTTTTGTACAAACAAGCTTCTTTTGGCAGAAACGATTTTCTGCCAAAAGGATAATAATTATGAAATTCTACGAAGGGGTCTATCAATTAAAAAACAGTATGATCCTCACCTCTTCATTAGACCATAAACGGGCCATCTAATAGATTATATATAAATCATAAAGTTATAAAATTAAATATTTGTAAGCTTACAGAGACTATACTTTGAAAATATGACAAGAGATTAAAATAGTTATCAGGAATTTTACAATAAAATAGGAGCAGGATACTTCAGAAGTATCCCACCCCTTATCATCTCATGGACATTTTCACAATGCTCTCACCAATAGCAGCAGCTTCAGCAATATGCATAGCCCAACAAGAAGTAACATCCTTAAGGTCTGTCTCACCGAAAATTAATGCACTTTGCAGGAATGGATCGAATTAATGCTGGATTTTGTGTTATTATGGGCATTGAAAATGTTCCGTGCAATACCCACCACTACTGAGCCCGAGATAACGTTGCCATTGCCAAATGTAGCAACAGCATGTTGACTGACTGCTTGGCTAACCCCAGATGCACCTGAGATAGCCTCTAGCTCAGCATCCGTCAACTCGATTTCGCCAGCGGGATTAGCTAATAACATGGCTTGCTCCTCTGCCGAGAGGCTCTGGCGATATGTTTCATCCTTCCAAGCACGGACAATCTTGTTCATTTGAACACTTCCTTCTCTTGCTCACGGTACAATAACTAATGATCTACGGTATTCGAAAGCTAACAGCAAGGTCTATAATACATGTTATATTTTTACGAATTACTTTACTTCACCATCAATTGGATCTGTTAAAGAATTTCTCATACAACATCTTCCTTTTCAGCCCCTAACCGGATCATATAGTGAGAGTATACAAGGGTCTCAAAATTAATAAAATCAAATGCTTATGAGTGCATAAAGACTAAGATAGATGCAAATGGAGAATAATTCGCCTTAAATAGGCAGTGCTAAGCGATAGCCTTCCGCACGAAGACGTTTCGCGGTTTCTACGATTACAGGCCACCATTTGAGGATCTGCGCAAATTGCACTAATGAGCGTTGAATTATATCTGGTCCACCAAGAAGGAACCTACGATTCGCTATTTTTTGGTCAAATTAGCTTGCGAAGCCGTGTGCCACATTGCAGAGTATTCATCATTTTCACATGAACAAACTGGCCTGTGCATTGGCTTCATAAGGGACTAGCGAATAAAAGGTCATTAGCTTGGCATTTACAAGACACCTGAATAGTTATTAATAGAGACTATTACGAAGAAAGTACCTCTCAAGCACTATTAGGTGATTCACTAATCTTATCATGGCTATATACTTCAAATATTCACAATATCTTTTTAAATCCCCATCATAACATAAAATATGTTAAACGTAATATTTTCATTGCTTCTTTTATAAATCCTTTAATGTAAATTTTATGCTATTAAACAAAAAATATTAATTTTATTTCATATGTATAATATATTATAGGACATCGGTTTAGAGTCCAAAAAACCTAAATGTTATACAAATAGTTCTTATTAACTTGCTTGCTACAAGTTTTAAGAAAAAAATCATTACATTACAACATTTAGTTATGGAACTTTGGCGTTGTCCTTCGGAAACTGTAGATTAATACCCCAAATTTGACCCAAACACTAGGGAGGAATGCAATGAGTAAAACTTTCAACTTTTTTGTGCGTCTCATCTGTATAACAGCATTAATAGCTGTTTTCGGTCTTGGTGTTATCCACAGTAACCAGGCATGGGCTGCCAATTGCCAGTCCACAGGATACATGCAGGATAGTATTAATTTAACAGCAGCCATAGTTGTAACAAAATCTCGTACTATCACTCATACCACAATCGATGCCCAAGGCTGCAATATTGGGGTCTATTTCGCCCCAGGTTCGTCAGGGAGCATCTCTAACAGCTCCGAGATATCCGGAGCGAACTACTATGGTGTTCTGAACAATGGTGGAAACGTTTCGATTACCCGATCAAGTGTCCACGACATCGGAGAAAATCCATTCAACGGAACTCAGCATGGCGTCGGTATCAGCTTCATTTCTAGTGACGGGAAGCCTGTACGTGGCACGATAAGTCAAAACTAGGTCTTGCGTTACCAGAAAAACGGTATTGTCATCAAGGGGAGTACGGCTTCAGCTGACGTGAGTAGGAACACAGTGGAGGGCCAGGGACCAATCGACTACATTGCACAGAATGGTATTGAAGTTGGTTTGGGTGCCAGGGCTACAGTGACAAACAATACGGTGGAAGGAAACTCCTATACTGGAGATGGTGACACCTCATCTGGTGGCATTTTAGTGTTTGGAGGCTCCTGTTATGGAGGTCCTGTGACTACGAGGACGTCCATCTCCGGCAACACATTGTCTGGCAACGATGTGGGTGGCTTTCTTTCCAATCTGGATACTAACTGTCAGCCAACAACTACCCCAACTCGAATTACTATGCACAATAATGTGATCAGCAATGATGCAGTCAACAATACCACCGGAGCTGAGTTCAATGGTCAGTTCTACGGCTATCAAGCAGGGATCTCTGATCAAGGTGATCTTGATAGCATGACCAACAACAAGATCCGTGGTACTGGCTATACGCCAGTGACACCGCCGCCATTCCTGTATATAATCGACATCTCGAATACGAATAGTCCAACAGTAAGCAACAATACCTCTTGTCAGGCAAACTCCAGTAATCCGTCAGCACAGAGAACCCAGAGCCAGAGAATTCATCTACATTCAGCTCCATAAGAGCTTGTAGAAACCTCTGGGGCAAAGGTTACGTCTAACTGAACTCAATGGTACTCCTAGTACTACCATGTGATTACGCTCAGTAATCCGTCTGTAGCCCTAGCAGTTTAGTGGCCTGGGAAGCCGCGTTATCCGTGCTCCCAGGCCATACTTACAACTGGAGTATTAGATATAGGTCCCATCTCAGTAATTACGCTTTAAAGTAAAGGAATTGCACATTTAAACTAAATGATTTGTATGATTTTAAAATCCAGTGTATAATGTATTTACAACCTTATTGTTTTAACAGTCATTAATGTACTTCTTTCTCTATTTTTGCATACTCTTATGGTATCTGAACCTTAGGCAAGCGTCAAATGAACCGTGAAAGAACTTGACAGTTTGGGGAAAAGTGGCAAAGATCCTCCTTGATGAGGTAAGGTAAGAAAAACCGATCGATACCTTGCAAGGAGGAACGAATGCATCACCGTCATTCTACCACACCCGCTCACCGGGTTCGTCTGGCAAGCCACATGATTGCGCACCAGGGGACCTACGGGCTCGTCAGTCAATTGAGCAGAGAGCATCAGATTTCGCGTCAAGCTCTCTACACATTGAAGTCACGAGGACAGGAGGCGATGGAAAGGAAATTGAGCCCGACAGAGCATCCAACCGAAGGGGAGGTATGGATAGAACGAGCCGTCTTGACGTTGTTCACAGAGGGTCACACCAGCCGTGAAGGGATACAGCAGTGTATAGAGGAGATGCTAGGAGTCCATGTGAGCACAGGAAAAATTTCAGCGATCATCCATGAGGCGGGGAGACGAGCGCAAGTGTATCTGAAACGCCAGATTCCCAAAGGGAAGAGGGCCTTGGCTCTCGATGAGCAATATGGCAGCGAACGAGGAAAAGCCTATCTCAACATTGTGGATGTGCTGAGTTCGTTGGTAGTGGCCAGCATTCCCCCGGTAGCAGTGGATGGAGAGAGCTGGATACTGCTTTTATGGCAAATGCAACAACAAGGATTACAATGGAAGCTTATTGTGAGTGACGGAGGGAAAGCGATTCAAGATGCAGTGAACAAGGTCGCACCAGATCAAGTATATCAGCGAGATGTTTGGCATGTTCTGCATGAATGCCAAAAAGTGCAAGGGAGGGTCGATCGGGAAGTGGTCTCGCTGCACGAACAAACACCAAAGGTAGAACGGCAGGCCAAGCGCGTGGCTGCTGGGAAAAAACCGCTGGGAAGGAAGCCCAAGACGGATGTCCGAGCCCATACAGCAGAGCTGCACCAGATGGAATATGTGGCAAGCAGCTTGCGCTATCTGACTTTCGAACTCCAGCGGCTGCTCTCGATTGTCGTGCTGACGAGACAAGGCATTCTTGCAAGTGCGCAAAGGCAAGAGGAACTGAACGCACTCTGCACCTTATTTGTTGAGTTATGCGAAGTGACCCCACCATCCATGAAAAACGAGGTCAAGAGGCTGTTCCATCATGTGCAGTTGGCGCTTCCCAGTCTGGTAAGCTACAGCCTCGACCTCGATGCGGTGCTACAGAGGGCCATCGATCAACTGGGAGAGGCCGCTGTGCATCTGATCGGGTGGGCATGGCTGCGGCGAACGATCTTGCAACCAAAGACAGAGAAACTGGCCGCTGATTTTGCACCCGCTTGGCAACCCGTGGTGGCAGAGCTGTTTGGGGCCTGGGATGAAGCGGTCCGATCCAGCAGTGCGGTAGAAAACTGGCACAGTGTCCTTCGTCCCTTCATTGCTGTCCATCGCAGCCTCTCAGCTGATATGCTGGCCATCTTGGCGGTCTGGCACAACCATCGGGTGCCTTCACGTGGCTTGCACCAAGGACAAAGCCCGCTCATGCGCTCTGACTTGGCCAAAGAGCCCACGGACTGGTTCGTCGCTTTGGGCTATCCATCTGCCTCTTCATCTCCCGGGCAAGCACAAAGCTCGATCGTCTCTTCTGAACCGAAAATGGAGAGCATCGCCGCTTAAATTCTGCTTTGGGCTATCAGCTCTCAATTGCAGCTTCGCTCGGATTCACCTTCTCATCTTGCGAAGCTCAAGCTTTGTGCCTTTTTATCGAAAATACCCCAACATTCAAACTGTCAAGTAGATTTGACGCATGCCTTAGGTTTATTACATAGATACCATCGTTTAAGGAGTTATCAAAATGAAGGTTCTCTGGGTATCAGATAGTCCAACTGGAGCAACAGGCTATGGAAATGCCACTCGGTTTGTGTGTGCTGGCCCAGCGGAGCGCGGACATCGAGTATCAATCTTGGATGGGGGATCACGATCAGATCAACCAATCCCTTGGCATAACTGTATGCTCTATCCAATGAAGTCTGGTACTAATGAGTTATTGAGTTATCTGCATCATTTACAGCTAATCTATGTAGCAGTAACATCTGTTAATGCATTGCAGCTGGTATATTTTAACTACCAAATTATCGAACATTTCATGCAAACAGTAGGTGTTCCTCACTGAACGGAAAAGATCTCTTGAGGTACACTCAATTAAGAACAGATGTTTAGTGCTCTTTCACATTTACCACAAGCTAGGTTTTCCGTTCAGCTGTTCCTCAAGCCCTATATTATCCAATTGATGGCGATATGGATAAGCGGAATGTGAGTTCTAATATTCTCAAAGGAGGAATTTTATGTCTTATAATAATTCTGGGAAAGAAGCCTTAGCCGCGACCGCTTGTTGGACAGCAGCCATGCGAGCAAACGAGAGTGACCATGTGGATAGCCTGTTTCATGATCCCTGGGCAAATCTGCTGGCGGGTCAAGTCGGCAGGGACTGGGTCGACCATATATCTACAAAGCTAGGCCGAGCACACGAAATTGGCCTTGTGGTCCGGACAAAGTTTTTCGACGACTTCCTCTTGCGTGCCACAACGGAGCATCTGGTCCGTCAGGTCGTTACCGTGGCTGCAGGAATGGATACGCGTGGCTTTCGCCTCGCTTGGCCTGCACAAACACGACTCTTTGAACTCGATCAACCTGAGTTGCTTGCCCATAAGGAGCAGTTACTTTCCTCTGTAGGAGCTTTCCCCACTTGCTGGCGTCAGACTATCGGGGTGGACTTGAGAGACTCCTGGTCAGATACCCTATGTCAGGCTGGCTTTGACCCACTTCAGCACTCAGTGTGGCTACTTGAAGGTGTTCTCCCCTATCTTCCTGAGCCATCTGTCCTACACCTCCTCGACGTGGTGACAACTTTATCGGCTTCTGGCAGTTGGCTCGGATTTAATGTCGTGAACCATGAAGCGCTGACCTCTCCCTGGGCTCGCCCCTGGATTGAGTTCTTGAAGAAGTTAGACGCCCCTTGGCTCTCTACCATGGATGAACCTGAGATTGTTCTGGCTGAGCGTGGATGGACCGCAACTGTTGTTCAGTCTGGGGAGGAGAGCGCAAACTTTGGCCGTTGGCCGTATCCCGTCGTTCCTCGCTCAGTCCTAGGCTATCCACGCAGCTTGTTTGCTATAGCGACACGCATGCCCGACTAACGGCGCGAAGATGTGGTTCTACATTAACGATGAGGATAGGACTTATATAAGTATCTTACTCCCTCATCGTTTTATAGACATTTTTTGCTGTACCTTCATAAGTAGCAGCAAGCTCAGCAATATACATATCCCGCCCTACCTTAGGATTTCTGGTCCCCTACTGTGAAACCCTCAAGATACGCTTCATCTTTCCTTGCACGGATAAAGTCATTCACGCAAACATTTCCTTCTTTTTTACTCATAATACAACAACCATTGATCGCTTCATCCGCATTGAAGGCGTCTCATCAGGGCCAACGCATCTAAAATTTGAAGCAGGTTGGCTGATAGAATGCTTCCACAGGTAGAGCAAGGAGAAGCCTCTTGATACTCAAATGGTTTCCCGCTAGATGTCAGGAATGGAGAGGCAATGGTCCTAACTTCTGCCTTTGGATAGAGTTCAAAGATGATATCAGATAGCCTGTTTTTTCTACTATCTTATGCGGAAGAAAACCTCTGTATTTTTCGTTGTCTTTTCATAATAGTAGAGCACAAGAGTTGTATCTTATCCAAGAAGAACTTTTTCCAGATAGTTGGTATTCCACCCAGCTTTGAGTCGTTTGGTATGGATACTCGATTTAGCTGTCTGTTCCTGACGAAGCAAGTTCAGAGCAATATGTCGTAAAATAGCAAAATTATGATCAGAATGCCCTGTACGAATGCGAGAGAGATCTTCGTGAAAAATGACGTCAAGAACCCAATGAACGCTATTC
>DASYAN010000561.1:0-5177 GCA_036501345.1 Ktedonobacteraceae bacterium | reverse complement strand
GGTATAACAGCATTAGTGCTGCTCTATATTGTTGCAGCCTGGGCAATTGTGACTGGCATGATGGAGATCTTTGCAGCTTATGCTATACGTCCGTTTGTGTCCCGAGAGTGGCCATTGGTGCTTGCTGGTATTCTCTCCCTCGTATTTGGCTTTCTTCTGATCATACATCCTGGAGCTGGATTACTGTCTCTTCTGTGGCTCGTGGGAATCTATGGGATAGTCTTCGGTATCCTTTTCATTATTCGTGCCTTCCAACTTCGATCATGGGCTTCATCAGTAGTGACGCACACTGTTTAACACTTTTTGGCACGAGAAGTCCCATTCCATAAACGAGATGGGACTTCTCGTGCTTAGAGAAGCTAAAACTAGCTGACCAACGTGGTAGAATAGAAGGGTTGAGATAGGAGTAAGAATTTCCTATTTCTGATTGGGAGAGATTTGCTATAGCATGTAAAGATTAGCTATAATTTAGCAAGAAAGTGTGGCTCATATGCTGGCAAACTCTCATTGTGTTCACAAAGAAGGAAGTTGAGCGTGGCTAATACCGAACAGAATCATCCAAACGCCGATGATCAACGGAACAAGAAGCTTAAAGGTGATACCTGGGCAAGCATCTTTCGTAAGACTGAACGGCCTAGAAGTGCGCAGGAATTCGGTTGGGTAACCATGAAATATCTCCCAGCCAACCTGAATATGGCACAGGGCTTTATGAAAGCTGTGAATTGGAAAGCGGCTCAGCAGGAAGTCCTCGAAGGCTTAAACAATACTATTGTAATTGTAGGCTTGCCCAATACGGGGAAAAGTACTCTCTTCAACAAAATCAAGGGCCAAAATCTCTCTCCCGCCTCCTCACAGGCAGGTAACACGCGTACTCTGGTGCGTACCGACTTTGGACCGTTTACGCTGGTAGATACGCCTGGGCATTTGCCAGATGTAATGGAAAGTGGACTGGCTCAGGCGAGCGTTATTGTGTTCCTCATCGATGGATCAAAAGGGCTACAAGCAGAGGATCGAGAGCTGTTTGATCATATCAGACCGCTAAGAAAGCCGACAATTGTTGTTATCAATAAGATTGACGCGATCAAAGCAGGTGAAGGTGGAGATCATTTGGCCACAGAGGTCGCTATAGCCCTAGATACTCCTGGGGTAATTCCGATTTCTGCCAAGACGGGCGAAAACATTGTAGAGGAGCTAATCCCCGTCATTATAGAGGCTAGCCCTGAAGCGGCTCTGGCAATCGGACGTGAATTGCCCGCTTACCGACGTGAAGCTGCGCAACGGATTATCCGTAATGCAACTCTTGTGGGTCTTGCGGCAGGCCTAGAGCCTATACCGTTTATCGATATTCCCATTCTCCTGGGAACACAAATGCGTCTAGTTTTGCGTCTAGCGGCTTTATATGGCAAGCCTGTAGATGACGAAGCAGCGAAAAAGCATATACGCCAAATGGTGGCAACGCTCTTAGGTGGATTGAGTCTGCGCCTATTGGCAGAGCAGGCAGCGAAAGCGGTCCCCTTTGGTGGCGATTTTGTTGCTGGTGCTATTGCTGCTGCTGCTACCTGGTCTATCGGTCAAGTTGCCTTTGAGTATTATGAGGGGAATGGACGGATTTCTCCCAAGCGCTTGCGAGAAGTCTACCGTGGTTTTTACGATCGTTTCCGCAAGGATCGTAGATTGGATGATGAGACATTACAAAAATTGGGTGAACAATCTCTGCGGGAAATTGAGAAGAGTGGACTTTCTTCCTCATTAGATATAGCGAGGAAGGAAGAAGTTCTGGAGGAAGGGAGTGCCTAAGTTAACCCATGGACTTTCCTTATGATCGTTACGAAAAGTTAGCTGGGCCGCTAATAGTCTATTATCCATCAGGTGATGGGGTGGATGATGCTCAGTCGAAATTGGAGCAAGAAGAACTTGCCCATTGGATCGTTCAAACGATTGAGAAAGCTAGCCAGCGGCTGACTCAGTTATTTGAGCGGCCCATGCCAGATATGGAGATATTGGTAGTCAAGCCGGAAGATTGGTCTCTTGTTCCACGCGGTGATCTGGAGGAAGAGCATGCTCCTCGTCCCTATTGGACAGATGAGACCTCTCCTCCGACTCTTGTTGTGCCAACGGATATCGACCCAACTTTTGGCACCATCACGCGGGAGAAGATCGCGTTCATGCTCTACCATGAGCTAGCTCTGGCTTTTTTGGAAGGAGATCCCCGTCCCTGGCCTGGCGAAAGTCCTTTGTGGGCCGATGAATGGCAATTCAAGTTTGTGGCTATCTGGCTTTCCTATAGCCTGGATAGCCAGCAGGGAACTATCAATCAAGACTTGCATGAACAGTATGCAGACATTTTTGAGCCGGAGCCGGATGGTAAAACTCCGGTAACCGTTCGTGGCTTTGATTGGTACGAGGATACTTCTTCAGAGGATTATCTATGCTACGAACTGCTGCTTGAACAGTTTGCGTCCGATTTGCTTGCTCGATACGATGTACATATTCTACCGCGTTTCTTGGCAAGTTATCGCGTAGAACGCGACGTATTGCTCAGCGAGGATGTAACCAGTTTGCTGGCTGCTACTCTTGGGCCAGGTGGAGAAGAATGGCTTGAGGAGTTGGTCTATTTCTAAATGCATGATACTAAGAAGTGGGAAATACCTCCAAAGCAGTTAAGCTTATCAAAAGATGAAGTACATGTTTGGCGAGCTTCTGTATTACAATCATTAGCAACTATCCAGTATTTACGATCTTTACTTAGTGAAGACGAAGTAGTCAGAGCAGAACGTTTTTATTTTGAAAAAGATCGTCATCGTTTTATCGTCACGCATGGTCTATTGAGAATACTGCTTGCTCGCTATTTAAATACTTCTTTTATTGATGCACACCAGTTGCGTTTTTGCTATAACGATTATGGGAAGCCATCGTTAGATCTCGATACGCAAGCTTATCCCTTGAACTTCAACCTTTCCCATTCTGATGAACTTGTGCTATTTGCTTTTACCTATGTCCGACAGGTTGGAGTTGACATAGAGTATATGCGCCCAGATCTTGATTATGAGTCTCTGACTGAACACTATTTCTCGCCGCTAGAGAATGAGATGCTGCGGGCTCTCCTTGCCTCGGCTAGGTTGGAAGCTTTTTATCAATGTTGGGCGCGTAAAGAAGCCTATATCAAGGCCAGAGGCAAAGGCCTGTCTATTCCTCTGGATGCTTTTGATGTCTCCTTGCGGCCAGATGAGCCTGCAGTGTTGTTAAATAGTCGTGAAGATGCACATGAGGCAGCGCGTTGGAGGCTATGTGCTCTCCATCCTGACCCTAATTATGCGGGTGCCCTTGCTGTGGAAGGAGATGGTTGGCACTTGCGTTGCTGGCAGTTGCTTTTCTCTATCGACTAATCTTTTTTGTTGGAGCTCAGTATCTGTTGAGCCAATTGCTCTAACTCCGGGATAGAGCTTGTAAGTGGAAAGAAATGCAGATCTCCCTGAGTAATGATCTCGGCTAGGGCTGGGTCTGCAATAGAAGAGGGTTGTTCTTGTCGTATGTTGGCTATCTCATCGGCTAACCGTCCACTCCCCTGAATGACGATGATCGGCCGTCTTTGGCGTACATTGTGCAACACCTCGCTTTTAGCAATTGCTCCGCCGTTGATCAGCACTGCTAGAGATGGTCGTTCTTCAGAGAGCACTTTTGCCAAGTCATACATGGTTGCAGTTTCATCTCCCCATTCATCAGCTTTTACCAGAACAAAGTGAGAGTGATTGGGCTCGAGGGGGCTCATCTTGTGCTCTATTACGCTCTTTGATTTACCTGGATAGGTGATACGACCAGATGGGGATACCCCCAAAAGCGTGGGCTTTGATGGTTGTCGAGCAATTCCTTCCCCTATTAGTGCCATCATGCCTGCCTGCGTACCGCCATCGATGATCAGTGCATGCAAAGAGGCCGCGAAGTGAGCAATCCCAGTGGCAAGCTGTTGCAGCAAATTAGCATGGATCTGTTCGTCCATTTTGGAGGCTCCGCCAGTGATAAGGATGAGAGCTTGAGATTGCGGAAGGCCTAGAGCAGGCACTAGGTCGATCGCACGAGTGCCAATCGGAGCGATGACTGCTTGGGCTCGATTTCCGTTAGGAAAGCGAATTTCTCGTATATCCATTGTTGATTTTTATGCCCCTTGTGTTCTTTCAAAACCCTGTTTTTACTGCGTAGAGGACATTTCCTAACACAAATGTCCTGTTGCGACTAATCTCCTCCATCAAGGATACCTAAGAGGAGAGGGTTTTTCTAGAGACAAAGAGGACATCTTTAGGGACAAAGAGGACACCTTCTGGAGAACAAGGGGTAAGTGAGGGAGAGCCTATGCAATTTCTCAGTTACGAAATATTGTCTGCGTAGTATTGCAGCATATTGATCTGTCGATGGTTGGCAGATTAAAACGCGAGCCTCTGTTTCTACTCAGAGGTAAAATAAAGGGGGGCCACAAACAGTCCTGCATTGAAAGAGGCTCTCATCATTGCTTCTAGCTTTGTGTTCTACTTCTATCAGCTCTATAGCTGGCTTCATGTTCAAGATCTGTTGCATGGTATAATTTACCAATCTGGTCCAGAGCATCCTGAAGAGCCTTGTTCTTTCGGGTTTCATCGACACCTTGGGGGCCATGAGCCTGTATGTAATCTACTATTGTGTGATAGGCCTTCCTATAAAAAGGATAGGCTTTTTGCTGATCCGCCTTAAATCTATTATACACACTATCAGCATAAGATTGTAATTGCCTAACTACATCGGCTGACGAGGGGGGTGGTGGTGGATTGTCTCCTATGACGTCTTTTGTTGCCTTGTGATAGACGTCCTCATTACCTCTGTAGCCCTGAGGAGCCGACCGCTGCAGTTGACCTTGCTCCAGATTATTAGATTCAGCAATGAAAACACAAATTGCTGCTTTCTGGATACTAAAATGTACTTCGTCATATGTATCAAAAGAGCGCTGCAGGTTATCCCACTGCCCCTTCTCAGTATAGTAATTAATGAAGGCTTTAATTTCTTGAGCCTTTAAAAATAATTCTGATAGAGCCTTGTTTTCTCTGGATACTCTGCTGTGATCTGGAATATAATGCGCAAACCACTGGTCAAGTGATTGGGTTTCTTTCTCAATAGTGTTGAAGTATTGAACTCTATCATAATTTTGGGAT
>DASYAN010000560.1:0-6871 GCA_036501345.1 Ktedonobacteraceae bacterium | reverse complement strand
ATCACTTGGTTTTCGTTGATGATGCGTGTCGAAAGCTTGTGCTGGTAGTCTCGTCTCCGATCCTGGATACGAGCATGCACACAGGCCACCTTGCGTCGTGCTTTCTCCCTGTTCTTGGAGCCCTTCTTTTTCTTGGCATGCCGACGTTGGGCTTTTGCCAGTCGCTTCTCATCCTTGGCATAGTAACGGGGATTGCCCACCGCTTCACCAGTCGAGAGGATCACCATCGATTTGAGACCCAGGTCAAGTCCAACTTGTGCATTCATGACGGGAAGGGGTTTGATCTCCTCTTCAACGGGCAGAGAGACAAAGTAGCGATTGGCACAATCCTTGGAGACAGTGACCGAACTGGGTTTGCATCCTTTGGGAAATGCTCGATGCAAGGTGATATCCAGTGGTTCATCCATTTTAGCAAGAGTAAGCTGACCATTCTCCCAGGTGAAAGCGTTGGAGACATAGGTCGCCGACTGGTTGCCATGCCTTTTCTTGAAGGTGGGATACTTGGCACGTCCCTCGAAGAAGTTCTTGTAGGCACGATCCAAGTGGCGAAGAGATTGCTGAATGGGCACAGAGGAAACATCACCAAGCCAGGGATGGGTTTTCTTGAGATCAGGCAGCATGGCGGAGAGGTCATTGTAGGTGAGCTTTTGACTCATGGCATAGGCAGTCTTACGGGTGCTAAGTCCCCAATTGTAGACAAAGCGGCAGCATCCGAACGTTTGCGCCAAGATGCGCTTTTGTTCGTCAGTCGGAGAGAACCGATACTTGTATGCTCGCTTCGTTTTACTCACTGCCTATTTACCTTGCATGAATTTAGGTATATTATATCACACATGTCAATATACAACTATTTCATCATACAGGAGAAAAGAATGAATATTCTTTCATGTAGAAACGTATCCCCAGTGCCCAAGCCCCAAAAAAGGAAGCGCCTTGTATCCCCATAGCTAAAGCAAGGAGTTTTACGGCGCAACGTGATAAACTGTCTAGGGGTGTGGTGTGGTGAGGTGGAAAGGTATCAAAAGAACCTATATAATGCTAACAGAGAATTTAGAGCAGATATTACTCAATGAGGAGCGGAGTTCAGGATGAATTTACAGAATTTACGCGTATTTTTGAAGGTGGCTGAGCTAGAACATATTACACGTGCATCCGAAGAGTTGCATTTAACTCAACCAGCTGTCACGAAGATTATTCAGAGCTTGGAACACGAGGTCCATCTCGAACTGGTGGAGCGTCAGGGACGGCGTATTGTGCTTACGCATGCCGGACGCGTGTTGCAGAGACATGCCCGGCAGATATTTGCATTGGAACGTCAGATGGAAGAGGAACTGACCGCATTGCGCGATCTAGAAGGCGGCGAAGTCGTCATGGCCGCCAATACCACAGCTGGTGTCTATTTACTTCCTCCTATCATTGCCCGTTTCCATTCACACCATCCCCGCGTGACGCTAAATATGAATATTCTCAACTCAAGTGAGATTATCGATGGTACGCTGAATTGGGAATTAGACTTCGGGCTGATTGAGGGCGATGTATCAACGTTACCAACAGATCTGAATGCACGAGTGTTTGCACGCGATACGTTGATCCTAGTGGTCGCACCTGACCATCACTGGAGCCAAGCAAGTTCATTGCGTCCAGAAGCTCTAGGAACAGATGCCTTATTGCTGCGAGAAGAGGGCAGTGCGATGCGCGAGATGCTTGAGCAGGAGTTGCAAAAGTATGACGTGCGTCTCCATCCCCTGCTCACATTGACAGATAATGAAGCCATTAAGCAGATGGTAATCAATGGCGTTGCCGCAGCAGTCGTCTCCTCGCTGACGGTATCACGTGAGCTAGCAAGTGGCACTCTCGTACACGTGCCAGTCGAAGGCCTGGAACTGCATCCAGAGCTGAGCTTGATCCACCGAGTGGATAAGCAACTTTCACGCGCAGCACAAGCTTTTTGTTCATTTCTTTTTCCTGCGCATGATGAAATGCAGGTGGTTGGAGCATAACAAACTCTCTTCTTAGCTGGATAGCGTGACTGTCCCGGCATCTCCATCGACCGCAACACGCTGTCCACTGCTCAGACGCTCAGTTGCCACACCAGTCCCCAGAACAGCCGGAATATGATACTCGCGGGCTACGATGGAGCTGTGGCTGAGAGGACCACCCACATCGGTCACTATCCCCGAGGCTAGGGCAAAGAGTGGCGTCCAGGCAGGCGTCGTGATCCTTGCCACCAGGATATCACCCTGTCGCATCTGATCAAACTGGTCAGGGCCTGCGATCACTCGTGCTGGACCAGTGATATGACCAGGGCTGGCCGCAATTCCTTTTAGCACATCGCCCTCAGGCTGATTGGTACGAGCTGGCATCACGGCACTCCAATCAATCCCCAGGAAGCGGGCCCCACCTTTAATTGGTAGGCTCACAGGTGGCGCGATGGCGCGTTCGCTCTCCCAGGTCGCACGCCGCTCGCTCACGACAGCATGATAGTCCACTAGTGATTGTCCTGTATCAAGCGCAGTCGCAGCGATCTGCAACTCGTCCTGGGTCAACCAGAACACGTCGTCTGGTATATCGATTCTATTAGCCTCAACCAAGCGCTGCCCGATCTCGCGCAGTATGCGGCGCAGTACAGGCCAGCCCAAACCGACATCGGCTAGCGCGTTCTCACGCAAAGGGGCATAACACTGAGCCCACGCTATCAGTCGCCGAAATAGCGACAGGCGCATTCCATGCAGTTGTGTGAACATCGTTTGTACAGCTTGCTCACGTGCTGCAGCCGTTGTTTGTTGGCGTTCATAGGGATCTGGCGCTTGACCGCTTATGAAGAACTTGAGTGTTTCTAACACTGGCACCGGGTCATCAGCAAGCACAGCTTTGGCAAAATCGAGATCATAGATGGTATGTCCGAAACGGGCCAGATGATCAGCCAGACGTTGCCAGAATTCAGACCACGCTCCTTCCACTATCACTGCTCGCGCTGCCTGCTCATGATACACCGTATTGAACTGTTCGCTTGACATGTTTGCCAGCTCAGCAGCCAGTTCTGGCTGTCCACGTACCCATTGTGCCAGATCATAGAGCGATTTCTCTGCCTGAATCGGAGCGCTGTCAAAGCCCAACATAAATGTCAGAGCAGAGGGAGCATGGCGACCCTTGAGGAACTTATTGTAGACGAAGGTAAAGAACAATTCGCTCATGTATGCTGCTGGCAGAATACCGCTCTGTACAGAAAGATAGTACTGAGCAGCTTCTTCAGTGATGTCGCGAGCCCCATTGAATAGATATTCAGCAGACGCAGTAGCCAGATCCGTCGTTTGCCAGCGATTGACAAGCTCTGTGTGCTTGGAGCGTGACTCCTGCCAGCGTAGCTGCGAGGTACGCAATAGTCGTGGGAAATCGATGATGAGAATGCGTGGCATGACGAACAGCATCTTTGCCGTCTGCATAGGCGTAAAAGAGAGGTCATAGTAGCCATACCCATTGATAGTGACTAGCGTCATATTAGGAAAACTGCCTCCTATGCCTGCGCTCTTTAGGATCGTCACTATGGCCCTGTCCCATGCAGGAAGTCCGAGTGTTGCAAATAGGGGTGAAAGCGGATCAGGCAACAGTTCCAGCACGCTTGAACGCATGTAGCGTCCATTGGGTTTGGGAAGTTTCCACTCTGCTGTGCGTGTTTCCTGAGAACCGACGGTAGGTTCAGGCAAAGCAGTGATCGGGCGAGCTTGCACGATGAAAATGTGACCATCATGGAGAGCCCACTCGATATCCATTGGCTGGTCATAGAGCTCCTCGATCTGCACACCAATGCGGGCAAGTTCAGCAGCTTGTGCAGGACTGAGCACTGCCTGGGTACGCCGATCAGACAGCACAGGTTCCTCGTGTGTGCCTTCAAGGGTACGCACAGTCATCACATCTTTCTCGCTGATCTGCTGTTCAGTAATCGTCCAGCTTGCTCTGTCAACAACGACTGTGTCGGGCGTGACCTCCCCACCGACAATGGCCTCACCCAGTCCCCAGGCTGCGTTGATCATCACCTGATCACGTACCCCTGTCAACGGATTGGCGGTGAAGAGGATACCTGCTGCCTCAGCAGGCACCAGTTCCTGGACCACAACCGCCAGACTCACATCCTGGGGCGCGATGCCATGGCGTGCACGATAGCCAATTGCCCGTGCAGTCCAGAGCGAAGCCCAACAGCGTTTGACGGCATCGAGTACCATCGCTTCGCCGTGCATGTTGAGATACGTCTCCTGCTGACCTGCAAACGACATCTCAGGCAGGTCTTCAGCGGTGGCAGAGGAACGTACTGCGACAGATAGGTCATTTCCGCCAAGCTCTGCATATGCCTGACGAATCGCCTCAGCAATATCATCAGGCATCACACTCTTGGCGAAAAGTCTTGCTATCTGCCTTGATGCCTCTTCGAGCGTTGCCGGATGATCGGCTGTCACAGCCGAGACAGCCGCTAGGATCTCCTCTTGTAACCCATTCTCGGTCACAAAGCGGTGATAGGCCGCCGTAGTGACGTGAAAACCAGGAGGCACAGGCAGGCCAGCTGCAGCCATGCGTGCCAACGAAGCTCCTTTACCTCCCACCTGCTCCAGTTGGGCAGAGGCATCATCCAGCGCTAAAATAAGAGGGATACCTTGTTCATTGCTCATTTCTAATTCTCCTCTCTGACTATCGAGTCATGCTCCATCTCTTGCTGAAACTGTTCTTGCACGATCGCCGTAGAACGATTGAGGTACTGCAGAAAGATGTGAGAAGCGCTTTGTAATTCATCAGAGGTAACAGAGCTACTAGGCTCAAGCGTGCAATGCACCGTCTCAGCCATCAGATCTGCAAGCTCCTCGTCAGAAAGTGTGAATTCGTCTGGGACCAATGGCGCAACGAGGAAAAACCCTACAAAAATGGCGCTAAACATGTACACTTGTGCTTGCAGGCTGAGATCAGTACGCACCAGATCATGTTCACGCAGAAATTCGAGGTAGGTTTTGAAGCCCGCCAGCCTCTCTGCATAGGCAGCACTACGATGCTCGCTATGGGCCAATTTACCTATTACCTCCATATCGAGTAGAAGGACTGCCTTCAGCAACGGGCGTTTCATCAGAGCAAGTGCTGTGTGTTTGAGTATACCTCGAAGTGTTGAACCTGCAGGATCCTCTGTGATGCGTTGCTTGATATCCTCTGCCATCGCTATCTTTTCACGTTTCATGAGCGCCATGAACAGCTCTTCTCGCGTTTTCCAGTGCAGATAAATGGTGCCTTTGGCAACTCCAGCTTGTTTGGAGATATCCTCGACGGTGGTCTTGTTGTAGCCCCAGCGCAGGATCAATGCGGAAGCTGCATCCAGAATGCGATGCGCTCGGGCCTCGCGCTTGGACACTTCCTGCTGTCGTGTGTTGGACTCTTGACTCTGATTTGCCAAATCTCTTCCCCCTTTGCAATGAGGCAAATGACTATTTAAGATGATTTGGTCATATATCTATCTATCAGAAATATACCTTGGAGAGGACGAAAAGTCAAGTGACGCTCTCATCGTTGCCCCGTACATTGTTCTTATTGCGTGAGTCCTATTGCAAGTGTGCTTCGTTACATACATGAGAGCTTCGCACGCCTGCGCTTCGTAAGGACAGGGTGCGCACGATCTCGAAACTAATTGATGGTGTAATGCAAGGAACCTTTTACAGGTCTTGAATTGCAGCTCTTGAATTTGTAGGAACGTGTGGTAAAATGTCTGACGGGTGCGTGAAAGAATGGGGCGGTCGTAAAAAACCACTCTTTTTCTGAAAAGGGCGTATCTGTTCGCACTAAGATATTGGTTTGTGGACTCTTGCCTAGTTTGGGTCACCCATCCGAAGCAGAATAGACGGTGTGCTGCACAGTTGGCATAGATTGTAAGGCTATTGAGGTCTATCTGTGACCGTCTTGCAGAAATCAACACGTTTTACCACGTTTTGAAAGGCAGCTGAAGAACCATGGCAGAAGCAGCATCAAATCCAGCATCGGATACAGCATATTGTGTAAAGTGCAAAGATAAGCGGCAAATGAAAGATGCCCACCAGATTACCATGAAGAATGGTAAACCCGCCATGCAGGGAATCTGTGTTGTCTGCGGGACCAAATTGACCCGTATCCTGTCCAGTCAGAAGGCATAACCTAACAGTAACATCCCTTTGCCTTTCAGAATGAAAGGCTCCCAGGAACTCTGTTACGTACTGAAATGGCTCGATGTTTGCCAGCAGAAGCGTAACAAGTTCCTGGGTATCTCTCTCTCCCTGGTATTCATTTCCTCTTGCTGCTATAAACTTCTAGCAGAGGAGGTCTTGACAGCTGCCAAAACCAAATCGTCTTGAGACCTAAAAAGCTCGCGCTGGTCTGCATATACTGGGCTAGTGGCAAAAAGCTCCATATACTCGCGTTTTAACATGCTATAAATACGCATATTGTAGAAACGACCGTGGCGTGGAAACACTTCGCGCTGAATGCCTTCGAACCGAAAACCCAATTTCTCATCAACTTTCCAACCAGGAGTATTTTCCTCCACATCCAGAGTTTGGATACGATTGAGGTTTAATTCCAGAAAACCATAGCGCAACATTAATTTGGTTGCCTCGGTGCTATACCCTTTACCTTGCTCCTCTGGATCAACTTTATTGTAGAATTCGGCAGTCTGATTGAGAATATTGATGTCCTTTAGGCCCACAACACCAACCAGCGTATTGTCACTTTTCGACACAATACCAAAGAGGATATGACTGAACCCTTTATATTGCTGACTCAAACGCTCTTTATAGCGAGTATGATTGAGCGGATAAACGTTGAAATAGCGGCGCACATCTTCACTATTGTTCCACCAGGAAAGCTTGTG
>DASYAN010000559.1:0-8943 GCA_036501345.1 Ktedonobacteraceae bacterium | reverse complement strand
ACCTTGGCGGCTGTTCGTCGCAATTCCCAAGACCGTCATTGGTTACGACACCATGATATCAGCTTTCAGCTCTCTGCTACTCCTGACAATCTCGCTGCCTGAAGCAGACTCTTGTGGCTAGCTATTTCACAGGTGGAAAATTTTAGCGCTGAGCGCTTGCAGCCAAAAGCCCAGAGGAGGCTTGTCGAGGGTGACAAACCCACCTGGATCGAAAGAGACAAAAAAGAAGGTATGCCAGCTATCCAGCATACTTCTGATGCCAGCTGCATAGTAGAGATTGCCGAAGCCATTCTGTCCCAACTGGAAGAAGTTCATGAATAGCGAGATGATCATGATACCGCCCATGGCCAGTTTTTGCCATAAGGTGGCTGGGCTTGCCGTCTTCCCTTCGGCTACAGGTCCTGGTTGGACCGGTATGGTTCTATCGAATAGTGTAGCCATTCTACATTCTCCTTAGTACGGATGGTATTTTCATAGTGGTATCTGGGATCTTTCCCCTGTTTAGCCATATGAGGCGATGGTCAGGTCAGATCAACAAATCACACGAAAATGAGCTCAAAACTTCAGACCAGCACTGATTGTGTTGTTTACTAGCGTAGTTAGAGTTGATGAGAAAGGCATTGGAACAAGATGAGAAATTTCTCATCTGCGCTATCTGCAGTAGTTGAAGAGGGAGCGATCTCTTTCTTTCCAATCTGTTTCCAATGTTCGTAGAATAGAGTATGAGAAAGCGGTGCCGACCGATGGCTTGGCGGTATCCAGATAGGAAAAGGGGGAGAGAACAATGCATATCCTTGTTGTGGAAGATGAGCGGCGTCTGGCATACTTGCTACGTCGTGTGCTGCTGGGAGAGCGCCACACGGTCGATCTCGCGCATGAGGGACATGCTGGTCTCAATCTTGCCCTCAGCGACACCTATGACGTGGTGATTCTTGATGTAATGTTGCCCGAAATTGATGGACTTGAGATCTGCCGTCAGATGCGCAATGAACAAGTGATGTCGCCTGTATTAATGCTCACTGCACGAAGTGCTGTCGAAGACCGTGTGACGGGTCTCAATGTAGGAGCCGATGACTATCTCACCAAACCATTTGCTATGGAGGAATTACTTGCACGCATCAATGCGCTACTACGACGCCGCGATCGTCGTTTTGATGAGACATTCCAACTCACGGTGGGCGACCTGACACTTGATCTCATGCGGCACGAGGCTCAGAGGTCCGGGCGCGTCATTGAGTTAACGGCCAAAGAGTTTGCCTTGTTAGAGTACTTGATGCGCCATCCAGGTCAGGTGATGACGCGAACGCAAATTATTGACGCAGTCTGGCGCTATGACCTCGAAGCACTCTCGAATGTCGTAGATATCTACATTCACTACCTGCGTGACAAGATTGACCAGGATTTCTCACATCCTTTAATTAAGACGGTGCGTGGCATCGGCTATAAGATCGAAGGGTCGCATAGCAAGAGGGAGCAATAGAGCATGAACTGGGGAAAGCTCGTCTGGTGGCCCATGTACCGTGGGAGGTATCGCCATTCACAAGAAGCACTATTTGATGGATTACGCATTCGCCTGACGCTCTGGTACTGTGGAGTGTTAGGCGCTGCTTTGATCCTATTTGGCATAGCTCTCTACCTGGGGACTCAATATTTTCTCTTTTCCCCCATTGAGTCTGATGCTGCTATGCATGCCCAGATGCATGCGCATCAATGGCTTATGGACTCGTCCGATCATACTTGCCAGCCACCTGATCCTTATGGGCACTTTGGTCCTCCCTTTCCTCCCCAAGATTCCTTGCCTATGCCTGAGATGGTGGTGTGCTTTGATCGGAACGGTTCTTTGTTGTCAAATCAACGAACAACAGAGCTCCCCTCCGCTTTTCTGACAAATACACTGGCCAAGTCTGCCTTACAGACAGATCAGCCAGTCACAGATATAGTGAATGCTGGAGGCAGCATTGGATCAATCTATCGCTATGCATTAGTGGTCCCAAATTCGTCAGGGAGCGATAATGGGGGTGTCGTGCTCGTTGGTGAGCCCATCCAAGCGCAAGAAACGGCGTTGTCCTTGCTGCTGACACTTCTGCTTACCATTGGATGTGTAGCGCTAGCAGGTGCAGGATTAGGTGGACTCTTCCTAGCAAATCGTGCTTTGCAGCCTGCGCGGCTGGCCTGGGCCAACCAGCAGCGCTTTATAGCTGATGCTTCGCACGAACTCCGCACGCCTTTGACGCTACTGCGTGCTGATGCCGAGGTCCTGCTACGAGATCGTGAACGTCTAGTGCCAGAAGATGGGGCCTTATTAGAAGATATTGTCGCAGAAGCAAACCATATGGCGCGTCTCGCTACGAACCTGCTCACGCTTGCCCGCTTGGATAATGTAGCTCTCCATCAAGAACATGAGGTGGTTAATCTTGCTGAGCTGGCTCAGGAGACTGTTCGGCGGGTGCAGGCCTTCGCAGAACAGAGCGGCATCACGGTCCAACTGGAATGTTCTCACGATCCCTATGTGGTTGGGGACCCTATGCTATTAGAACAGGCCGTGCTGGTGTTGCTCGACAATGCCATCAAATATAACCGACCAGACGGTCGTGTTACTGTGCATATGACAGTGCAAGATAAGCAGGTACTTCTGGAGGTAAAGGACACTGGGATTGGCATTGCAGCCGAGCACTTGCCGCACCTGGGAGAGCGCTTCTACCGTGTAGATAAAGCTCGCTCACGCGAGGCAGGAGGCACAGGCCTCGGACTCTCGATTGCTCGAAATGCAGCCCTTGCTCATGATGGCCAACTTACCCTAACCAGCATCCCTGGGAAGGGAACGACGGTTGTTCTCACGCTGCCTTCGGCCACACGAGAATCTAACCACTCATCTGGGCAACGTACCTGACCGCTAATTTGGGATGCTTTTGTGAATGACTGCCAATGGGGATGTGATTCTCTTCATCGATCCTTGCTTTATGATTTTGCGTCTTTTGAGGACTAAGAGGAGAGAGGGAGCGTCTGAGAAGTGACAAACGAGTGGCACTTGCACCCTCTCATGTTAGAATAACCGACAAATGCGTGTCTGGGAACTGACAACCAAGTGACATTTGCATGATTCTCAACTTGTCTGGTAGATGCCCTGCTTTATGCCAGATTAGGCATTGGGTCTCTGGCTTTCCTTGACAGCGTATAGGAGTGAATCATATCATGATGCTGTATTTCACACTTCCAAAAATGAAGCTGCTAATGAAATACAAGGCACATACTAGTATAGTATAATGGAACATTCCCAGGGGTCCGAGCGTGCTTACAAAGAAGTTCTTTGCACTTTAGGGCTTAGGTACGCACTTCTGCATTATTGCTACGCACCTATATAGTAGAGATACGTAGCCTAAAGAGAAAAGAGGAAATATCTACCATGTCAACACAAACTATCCAAGCTGTACGCATCCATCAGTACGGAGGGTCAGAGGAGCTTAAGCTTGAACGGATACCACGCCCAGAGCCGCAGGAGGGCGAGGTGCTTATTCGTGTCCATGCAGCAGGGGTAAACCCGGTGGATTGGAAAATCCGTGCGGGCTGGCTAAAAGACTTCCGATCAGTGCAATTTCCTTATATACCTGGTCTTGATCTGGCTGGTGTGGTGGAGGAGATTGGCCCCGGTGTAACAGCGTTTCAGAAAGGACAGGCGGTTTTTGGTCAGAGTCCAAAGGGGACATACACTGAATATACGGCAGCTCCTGTGGACAAGCTTGCGCTCAAGCCCAAGACGCTGAATTTTGACGAGGCGGCTGCTGTGCCTGTGGGCGCAACAACTGCCTGGCAGGGTATCTTTGACCATGGGGGGTTGCAAGCTGGTCAGCGTATCCTGATTCAAGGTGCCGCTGGCGGAGTCGGCTTGTTCGCGGTCCAGTTTGCCCGCTGGAAGGGCGCACATGTTATCGGGACTGCCTCGACGGCCAATGTTGACTTTGTGCGTTCCCTGGGCGCAGAAACGGTTATCGATTATACCTCCACGCCAGTTGAGCAAGCCGTCCATGACGTGGACCTTGTATTCGATGCGGTTGGCGGCAAGACGCTTGAATCTTCATTACGCGTGCTCAAGCGCGGAGGAACTCTGGTCACAATAGCGGGCCAGCCACCGGAGGAGAAAGTGCGAGAACGGGATGTACGCGTAGCATCATTTTCAGCTCAGGTCTCCAGTGAGCTCTTGCATACCTTTGCTCAGTTGATAGACGAGGGACAAGTCAAAGTTGTTCTTGCAGAGAAATTCCCGCTGAGTCAGGCGCAACAGGCTCACGAACGCAGCCAACATGGTCATGGGCGTGGGCGTATCGTGCTTCATACCGCAGATTAAGTAGATGGGCACAAGAACGGCTCAGAAGTTGTGACCCGCTTTACTTATGATTTCCTTGCCCTGGTGTAGGAAGCACGCTTTTCGGCTTTCCCATGCCAGGGCAACTATCGCACGGTTGGATATGGATAGCCTTTGTTACAATTCTCCTGAGATTTCCGTGCTTAGTGTGGAAACAGAAGCTTAGGGGTGAGTCTGAGCAGTCTTGCTCTGTGGTTTTTCAAACTATCCTCTTTTGTATTCCTCCGCCTAGTCTCCTCTCGTTTTCTGGCTGGATCGACTTAGCAATGTTTGGGCCCTGGATGTTATCTCAAGTTGCTGTAGCTCTTATCACGATTCAGCGTGAAACCGCTCAGAAACGTCTCGAAGTCATTGAGCAAGAGTTACTAGCCCGTACTGAGGAGCTTGTAGAGAGCAATCACCAGCTTGGGCAAGCTAATCATCTGAAGGATCTTTTTCTCTCACGAGCATCACACGAGTTAAAAACGCCTATTACCGTCATACGAGGGCAAGTATATCTTGGCTTACGTCTTCTCAGCCACCATGCTACAGACGTATCCGTTGAACTTGCTCCTTTGCATACGCGGCTGAAAAAGGTCGATACGCAAACCCATCGTCTGCAGGCATTGGTCAATGATCTTCTTGACCTGAGTAGCTTACAGGCTATGAACCTACCATTGCGGGTTACTGAGTGTGATATTCGCAGCATCTGCAATGAAATTGTCGATGATCAGTGTGCTCTTTCTGGGCGGCCTTTTGATCTGGAGATAACTAATGATCCTCTTATTCTGCAAGCTGATTGCTTGCGTATCAGTCAAGTGATTACTAACTTAGTTATTAATGCAGTCAAGTATTCACCTGAAGGCTCGGTGATAGGTGTACAGATAAGTCAGGAGCAGTCTTCAATAATCCTGCAGGTTCATAATGATGGTCCTGCAATTCCTCAGGAGGAGCAAGCGACTATTTTTGAGCCATTTTATCGTCTTGCGAGTGCCCAATCCTCATCCAAATTAGGCTCGGGTCTCGGTCTTTCGATCACTAAAGAGATTGTCGAAAGGCATGAGGGACAAATTTGGGTAGAGTCAGCGGAAGGAAAAGGCACGACCTTTTTTGTGCAACTTCCCTTGTGAACAGGTTCCTCACAGGCTACACCCTTACAAGGAGCAAAGGTGTTCTCATCCCTACTTGAAAGACTGACTTTTTCCCGCGCCCGTTGTATAACATATATATCTAACCTTAGGCAAATTTGGTATTGAATAGAAGGAAGTTATTCATGACACATTGTAAACATGCTCAGGCTATCGACGACGTTGGTCATAACTATGGCCTGCTGCTCTTTAGTGGCGAGAGCAGATTACCTACACCCAAATCGCGTTCTTTTGAATTGCCCGGCGATCGTTTGCAGTACGCACCAGATCGGCCTGCAGATATGCAGCATGTGAAGCTGGTTATTACGCTCGACTTTGACCAGGAAACTATCGCCGGTACGGTATATACAACCTTCTCGGCGCTTTACGAAGAGGTCAGGACGATCTCTTTTGACGCTATCGAGTTGCAAATCGAGAAGGTATCGCTGGAAAATGGTCCGGAACTGGTGCACACTACGACCGACAAAAAACTGATTGTTACCTTGGATCGCATTTACCATCATGGAGAGGTCTTCACTATTGCCGTGCAGTATCATGCGATGCCGCGTATCGGTCTGCACTTTATCAAGCCCATCCCTGAAGATCCAACACGTCCCGTCCAAGCATGGACCTTTGGCCAGCCACGCTATCATAGCTACTGGTTCCCCTGCCATGATGCTCCCAATGATCGGGCCACAACCGAAGTCATCGCTACAGTCCCATCCCAGTTTCTGACTGTTTCCAATGGCAATCTAATCGAAGTGATCGATAATGGTGCAACAAAGACGCATCACTGGCGGCATGATGTTCCGCATGCAGTTTATCTTATCTCGCTTGTGGTCAGCGATTTTGCGGTAATTGAGGATAACTATCAAGGCAAACCTGTTACCTACTATGTACGCAAAGATCGTCAGGAGGATGCTCCGCTCTATATGGGCCAGACACCGGAAATGATGCGCTTCTTTTCTGAATTTACCGGAGTCGAGTATCCTTACGACAAATATGCCCAGACCGTGGTAGAGGTTTATACAGGGGCGATGGAACATACCACTTGTACCACCCACAGCTTTGCACTGCTGATGGATAAGAAGGCCTCATTGGACTTAGACTTCGTGCCAGTGGTAGCTCACGAACTGGCACATCAGTGGTTTGGAGATCTCGTTACCTGTCGCGACTGGTCTAATGGCTGGCTCAATGAAGGCTTTGCCACTTATTTCGAGGAATTGTGGGGTGAACATCACCAGGGTAACGACGAGTTTAAATATTCCATGCTACAAACGAAGAACAGCTATCTGGCCGAAGATCAAGTGTATCGTCGCCCTATCGTGTACTATGCTTATCATGATCAAGGCTTTGAGCTATTCGACGGGCACCTCTATTGTAAGGGGGCCTGGGTTCTACATATGCTACGCCATCAGTTAGGTGATGCAACCTTCCGTCGCGCGATCAAGGCTTACCTGGAGCGTTTCCGCACTAAGGAAGTCGTCACCTCTGACCTAGAGCGTACATTCGAAGAAGTTACTGGGCGCAGTCTGGCACGCTTCTTCCAGCAGTGGGTCCATAGTGGAGGTTATCCTGAATTGGAGGTGAACTATAGTTGGGATAGTGAGCACAAGCTGGCAAAAGTCAAAGTCAAGCAGGCACAAAAGATCGATGAGCTAACGCCCTGCTTTTACGCCCCGCTGGATCTTGTCTTTACTGTGCCAGTATCAGATGAAGCAGCCAAAGATGAGCAGACGACTCAGACACGCACAGTTGCAATGCAGGTCATGCTTGGGGAAGATGAGCAGGTAGAGCAAAGCTTCTATATCCCCCTTGAACGCGAGCCTCTAATGGTGCGTATCGATCCCAATGGTTGGCTGCTCAAGACGCTTAAATTTGAGCGTTCGACGAAGATGCTGCGCTATCAGCTTGCCTATGATCCCGATGTGCTCGGGCGTATTGAGGCCGCTGAAGTACTAGGCGACAAGCACGAGGATGCCAGTTTGGAGGCGCTGACAAAGGCCCTGAATACCGATCCGTTCTGGGGTGTGCGGACTGCTGCAGCATCTGCACTAACAAAATTTGGCAATGAAAAGGCGCAGACAGTATTGATCCAAGCATTACAAGATCTAGATCCTCAGCAGTTTTCACGTGTGCGTGCTGCTATTACTCATGCCTTGGGTCACTTCCAGGCTCCACAGCAGCTTGAATTGGCACAACGTTCTGCTCAGGTGCTGCGTACCGTGCTGGAGAAGGGCGATGTCAGCTATCAGGTGGAAGCAAATGCAGCTGAAGCACTAGGTCAGACGCGTATAGAGGGAAATGTAGATTTCTTGAAGACGTTGCTGGACCGACCGAGTTGGATGGATTTTGTGCAGCGTGGTATCTTTCGTGGCTTGGCCCTGACGGGCAAGGACGATGTTATTGATATCCTGACTGGCTATCTCAACAACTCTCTCAATCATCTGTTGCGGCGGCGTGGGGCTGCTATGGGCTTAATGTATGTGGGGAACAATCGTCACCTCTACAGTGAGGAAGCACGCCAGCGGGCGGTGACAGCGCTTTGTTATGCTGTGGAGCACGATAGTTGGGCACCGACACGCAGTGTATGCGCGATGGCGCTTTCCTCTCTGGGTGAGAAGCGGGCCATTAGCGTGTTAGAGCGTGTGGCTGAGACGGAGCTTGATGATGGAGTTCTGCGGACTGTGCGGGTTGCTAATCACACGCTACGTACCAGTGACAAGAGCGAGGAACAGTTCAAGCAGTTGCGAAAAGATCTCGATGAGGTGCGTGAAGAGAATCGCAAACTGCGAGACCAGTTGGGAGCAATTGCTGCGCGTCTCGAATAATTACTCAGGTATCTGGCTTCGTGGCTTGTAGGAAGGAGCTTGAGAAGCTTAATATGAGGCTCAATAAATTTGGGGAGATTGAAGATGATATGGTTGAGGTCCGCCTGCCAATGGTTTCTGACGGATCGCACCAAGAGTCATAGTAGCGGCAGCTCACCGTGGTACTGTATCTTTGGCTAAGGGTTGGCTTTCCAAAGCAAGGATTTCAAGCTCAATTCTCAGTCACAAAAAGCGGCACCCTTAGAGAAGGATACGGTATCCTCACCGTGACATCAACGGCAAGTGGCACGGTGTGTATGATTGGTAGAGATGCAAAGTTTGCTCTGCTGACTGATGATGCTATTGGGGGAGCCCACATCATCAAAGTCTTCACATCTATGGGCAGTCCAAGCTGGCGAAGCACTGAGCACAAAACAGCTTCTTCTCAACTCAAACATTTGCTCGTTTGAATGCCCCAACTTTGTGAACCCTTAGAAGCTGAGGTCTCCTACTCTGTCCCTCATGAGGTCGAGTAGCAGAATGGTGTTGCCACCATTCCGCCCTCTAAGAACCGGACACGAAGATTTCTCATTCATCCGGCTCAAGCCTTTCAAACGCCCCTGTAGTATTGACGGAACGCGGTTTCGTTACAGAGAGCCGTTGGCTG
>DASYAN010000558.1:0-4776 GCA_036501345.1 Ktedonobacteraceae bacterium | reverse complement strand
ACGGACTTGCTCCGTGAAACGCTTCTGGACAGGGGACCTCTACTGTCTGTACCATAAGGATAGATGGCAAGCCCCCTGGATGAAGGAAGAACCCCTGCGCATTTATGCCAGGGAGTGTCAGCTCTTTCAAACGTTCCTATTCTTTCGCTGTGCTGTCCAGGCTGAGTAGGTTGCAGCTTTGGGAAAAGTACACCAAAAGCAAAAGCTCGTCAATCTGCTATTTCCTGTTTTGCTGAAATAGGAAGAGTGAAATGAAAGATTGCGCCGTGGCCTTTCTGACTCTCGACCCACATCTGTCCGCCGTGTCGTTTGATAATCTCGTAGGAGATGTAGAGCCCAATGCCCAGTCCGGGGTAGGTTTTTTCTTCGGGATCGGTGACCTGGTAGAAGCGCTCGAAAATCTTATCTTGATGCTCTTTGGCAATGCCAATGCCAAAATCTTGGATGCTGACGAGGATGTTGTTCTGGTCTTTTGCGATACGTGTCAGTATTGTGCTGGCTTGGGGAGAGTACTTGATGGCATTGTTGAGAAGGTTAGTCACCACTTGCCCAATACGGTCCCGGTCTCCAAACGTCTCAACCTGAGTTTGCTCTTCAATTAACAGGTGATGTGTCTGCGTTGTTCCCTGAACGTTTTCTATGATTTCGTGTACTAGAGTATTCATCTCAAAGTGTTCTTCTCGATAGGCAAGTTTGCCTGTCTGCATCCTGGAAAGATCGAGTAGATCGTTGATCAGTTTGGTTAGCTTATTTACTTGAGCATTGACGCGGGTAATATAATAAAGTTCTTGTTGATTGCCTTGTGTGCTCAAGCGCCGTTCCAAGAGGCTGATAAAGCCTTTGAGACTGGTCACGGGCGTTTTGAGTTCATGGCTCGCCATACTGATAAGTTCATCTTTGCGTTTGTCGAGTTCTTTGCGCTCGCTGATATCTAAGACGAAGCCCATGCAGGTCTCGGTATCCTCAATGCGTGCCACGGCAACTAGGGCAGGTATCCGTTTTCCACTTTTATGCCAATATTCCTTTTCATATGTGCCTGACGTACCTGTTTCTTGCATCGCTTTGACCGCATTTTGGCTCAGGAAGTGAAACTCAGGTGGGGTGAGGGCATTGCGCTGGATGGTTCCGGCAAGTAGTTCTGTTCTTGTGTATCCGAGTAAGTCGAGAAAGGCGTTATTGGCATCTAGAAAGGTGCCCCTAAAATCCGAGACAAACAAACCGACGAGGTTGGAGTCAAACAACTGCTGAAATTTGGCTTCGGCTTTCTGACGTTTGGCTGTCTCAGCTTGGAGCAAGCTGTTGGCTTCGTGGAGTCTTTGGGAGGCTAGTGCGTTGCTGAGAGCAATAGCTGCAAGATGTGAGAGGGCGAGTAATATTTCCTGATCGGATGGGGTAAAATCGGTACCATCTAGTTTATTGTGCAGTTCAAGGAAGCCGAGGAGATTGCCCTGTGCATCCAGGATGGGAGTAGCAAGGGCGGAACGAATGCCAAATTGGAGGCAGTGTTCGTGTACGATCTGCTGATCGAAAAGGGCATCACTGGTAAGGTAAGGAATTTTATGCACAATCAACCAACCGGGTAGCCCATGATTGGGATGCCAGAGGTATTCAAGCGGCAAGACATGATCTTCCTGAAAGTAGCGGTGAGAGACCATACCTTGAGGCGTGTATAGGCCTGCATAGCCCGACTCTGTGCCTAGCAGGAATTTGGCTTCTTGGATAAGAGTATCCAATAGTGTATTGACCTCAAATGTGGCGTTGAGTCGCTGAGCGATGTGTAGCAGTAAATGGCTGATCGATGCTATCTGAAAATGATTTGCCTGAGCAGATGCTAGTGACGAAGAGGTACCGGGCAATGGCTCATGCTCGGCAGGATGGAGAACTTCCTGGCTCTCCGACTGATTGGTTGACATCGTGTTGATCCTCTTTTACAGAAGAGGTACTTCCTCTCTGTTATCGATGCAGATGGTCTCCCTTACTATAACATTTTTTCTCTTCCCCTACAAACTCAACAATTATGAGTGGGATATGTGGTCTTTTTTGTATGCAGGAACCCGGGCAGTGGATGTGATGAATGACTCTCTACTGGCAAATTTTGTGAGCATGTCAGGACAAGAAAGAGTGTAGAGGTCCAATTCCATTGAGCCCATTGGGGTGGGCGGTGGGATATTGCAAAAATCCTCCGCACACCCTAGCACATCCCTCTCTTCCCATCCAATTGGATCAGGGCAGCAAAGCTATTTCACAGGTGGGAAAAGTTTGTGAGATTTGTGAAGGTAGACGTTCGGATAGATCAAAAAGCTGGGCTCATGGAATCTTAAAGATACCACATTCTATCGATAATGAAATACGTAATAGAATGGAGCCCCGAATAGACTTGAGCGACATAGAAGCCAAGATCGACACCGTGTGGATCGATGAGGTATCAGATATCAATGGACGGCTTGCACTAATTGTGGCTCAATTTAGTATAGAAGATTGGTTAACTGGTAATGCCTTTAACTCAGTACTATCTATAGATCCTAGTGAACATGACCTCATCGTAACTAAAAGAGGCAAGCACCAAAATCTTTCAGAAGTGCCAAGATATCCATTCAAGTTATCTACTTTTGTAAATATTATAGGTGAAGGCCTGAGAAAAGACGAGGATTTACTCAAAAGTAGTCTAAGCGACTTCATCCTGTCAGAAAAAGACAAATCCGAGCATAAAACAAGGGGACTTGATACTGTCAACGATGTTTACAAGAACTTTGTTCGTAATACAGATTTAGAAGCTGCGACTTCTCATCCTAATCCAGAACTTTTGGCGCTAGCGCTCCTTCGACAATGGCCTACTCCCGCACGTATCTCTCGTGTATGGCATACAACCCAAACATTCTGGCAAGAAATTGCCTCTGATTTTAAGGCTGAAACCCAAGTTGGCGAGGTTAGCCCACGCCTGCGAATTCGCGGCATATTCCAGGGCAGAGGAGAAAGATTAGGCATTTCCCATACCTATGAACTCAAAATAGGGAATGTCAACCTTAGTATTACATCTATAGCAAATAGAGAATTTCTCACTGTAGATAACCTACAGAGAACATCTATGCTGTTAAATGCCCCAAAGGAGTCTCGTAGAGATTATTTGAGCGCAGCTACATATATACAAGACCTCCTACAAAACAGGTTAATTGATCTGGAAGAGCCCGGAGGATACAGACCATATGGCAGCACTAACAATGTCCTTGGGAAATTACAGATTACGGATGTTATCATAGAACCAACACCCTACGTTCCAGCAATCTCTCTACTTACCGAACCACGTACCTTTATGGCAATCGTACCAGCTGATAAAGCAATAGAAGTTGCTAAAGCCATTATGACAAAATATGAGAAAGAGATGGGTAAGGTACGAAATCGGCTCCCGCTTACCCTCGGCATAGTTTTTGCTGGAAGACGCACGCCACTTCCAGCAATTCTTGATGCTGGACGAAGGCTGCTGAAGCAATCAACAGACGACGAAACATGGATAATCAACGAAGTTGATCGCAGTGCTCGTCCCCAAGAAATCAAGCTTACCATGAAGAAAGATGAACAGACCATCATGATAACAGTGCCAACAGTGATGGGTGATGGTGAGACAAAAGACGTCTGGTACCCTTACTGGCAGGTTAATAATATTACACGATCGAGCCGAACAAGACAATTTACTGGGGCTGATGGTATACAGTGGGTCCACGTTCATGATTTATTAAAAGGTGATAGTGTTAGTTTCAAGCCATCTCGCTTCGACTTCGAGTTCCTGGATACAGCAGCACGGCGCTTCGAGGTGAGTTATGACAATAGCAAGCGGCGCGGATCGCAACGCCCCAGCCGTCCCTATTATCTAGAGCAACTAGAAAGCTTTGAGAGGTTATGGAACAGGCTGTCTGACAAAACTTGTGGATTAACTGCTTCACAGATACACAATCTCATTGGGATTATCGAAACGAAGCGCATGGAATGGGCGATAGACCCAAACGATGGTTCCTCTATGGAACCATTTGTACACTTTGTGGGTGAAGTGCTCAATGATGCTGAATGGAAACAGCATCCAAGTAAAGATGATATGAAACTGCTCCACCAAGCAGCCGTAAGCGGACAATTAGCAGATGTTGTGGAATTGTATATCCGTATTCTCAAAAAAGATGTAGGAGAAAACTCATGAGTCCAAGCAGAGACTTATATACTCAAAAGCGCTATTTCTTTATAGCACTCGATCCAATACATATTGGCGCAGGCGGCTATCGACTAGGCAGAGTTGATATGACTATCGCACGTGAACCAGGGACTGACCTGCCGAAGATCCCAGGTACGAGCCTCGCAGGAGCCACGCGAAGCTATGCAGCAATGCGCTATGGTAAGCTTGAAGCAGCAGGCCAACATAAAAATTTAAAGAAAGAGCAAAAAGTAGGCTGTCCCATTATTTATACCTTCGGTACTGCAACAGATACGAGTAATTCTGGAACGCCATCAGAAGGACCAACTCAAGCAGGAACGGTTAGTATTGGAGACGCACGCATTCTCTTCTTTCCCGTCAGATCCATGGCGGGCCCACTCTGGGTGAGCACAAAAGACATCCTTGAAGAAGCTTGGGGAGCAAGCTGCTTAACACTCCCCAAAAATAATGAACAAGAAGAGGTTGAACCTGATGACGAGAGGATTGTGACAACCCTGGTGAAACAGGACACACCCCTTAATCTTGGTTGGTTGCTCTTTAAGGCTACTTCAGGATTAGAGATAAAGCCACCCAAAGAA
>DASYAN010000557.1:0-6037 GCA_036501345.1 Ktedonobacteraceae bacterium | reverse complement strand
TCGTGAATATCAGCGTTGATAATGAAGCGTGCCAGTTTGTCAGCTGCCGAAGCCATGATGGGTGAGTGAAAGGCTCCACTGACGGAAAGAGGGATGGCTCGTGTGGCTCCACGTGCTGTGGCCAGCGCGGTGGCTACTTCTAGTGCACGCAGATCGCCAGAGATAACGATTTGCCCGGGAGCGTTGTAGTTGGCAATAGTGACTTCGCCTTCTCCTGCTTGTGTCATTGTGCCAAGCATTGCTTTGATCTGCTGCGTTGCTCCCCTACAAGTCTCTTGCAAGATCTCCTCATCCATACCGATAATAGCTGCCATCCCTCCTGGGCAGGCTGTTCCGGTTTCGTGCATCAAGCGTCCGCGTTCGCGAACCAGATAGGCGATATCTTTAAGGTTGGCCGCTCCAGCAGAGACGAGCGCAGTGGCCTCCCCGACGCTGTGTCCTGCAGTATAACTGGGGATCAGCGGTAATGACCAATGCGAGTCGTGGGAAGAGAGGGATTCTTGAAAGGCAGCGAGATAAGCTAAACTGACTGCCACAATTGCTGGTTGGGCATTGATTGTTGAGCGCAAGGTGTCTTCAGGCCCGTCAAAGCAGATTTCGCTTAGTGGAAAACCAAGGGTTTCATCAAAGGTTCTAAAGACGCTCCTAGCAGCCTCTGATGTCGCATAAATATCTGCTCCCATCCCTATAACTTGACTACCTTGCCCTGGAAAAAGAAAGGCGACTTGTTTCGTCATTTCGTTTCGTTTCGATCGCTTGATCACGAAATTCACAAGGAGGAATGGAACTACGTTATGACAGGTCCAATCCGCCAGATAGGAGAATTTCGACCCCCTGCTTCTGCTTCTCGATTACGAAGTAGGGGGTAGGTGTGCTATCTGCTACTTGTTTTTGCTTTTGGGTAGGAATATTTGGCGGCCACGATAGGTGCCGCAATTAGGACAGGCATGATGCGACAGCCGGGGCCGCTTGCACTGTGGGCAAGCTACTAATTGTGGTACTTTCAGGCGATGGTGGGCTCGCCGATTTCCCTGGCGAGCACGCGAAACGCGTTGCTTTGGTAACGCTCCCATGAGTTGTTTTCTCCTCTTCCACCAGTATTGTGTCCTGAACGTTAATCAGGTTACTTACTTGTGTTGCTGGTTATGATTGATCTTGGTTTGGCAATAATGCCTTGAGGACATTTAATCGCGTATCAACCTCGGGTTTACACTGGCAAGGACCGAGGTTGAGGTCATGGCCGCACTGTGAGCACAGTCCAGCACAATCTTCTTTACAGAGAGATACCATTGGAACTGTCAATAGAACACTTTGTCGTACGGCTTCAGTAAGATCAACTTGGTGGTGCTCATCAATTGAGAACACATCATCTTCCTCAATAGGAGGTAGCGGTGTCCCAGTCAATACGTCCACAGTTGGGTAAAAACGCTCTTCAAATGTCACATGCATCGGCTGCTCAATGTGCTTTAGACAACGATCGCACGTCTGCTCTATGATCAGGTCCACCCAGCCATCCACTAGCAGGCCCTGGTTGACACGGCGCATACGTGCATGACCAGTGATGGGACCAACGACCTTGAGCTCTTTGTCGAGCTGAATATGGTCTTCGTGTATATCTGATGCAACTGAAGCTCCTACTGGGGACTTCATCAACTGCGCCACATTAAAGATCATCAGATTGACATCCTCCTTTGGAACTGGTAAATAATCTTGCGTTGTTCATGTACATCAGATGGTGAGAGGATAGCACAGATGCTGAAATGCGTCAAGAGAGCAGGGTGCTTTGGTGCCTTTGCCCCTACCACTTGGGTGAGCTATGAGATACAATGTACAGGAATAGCTGATTAGCAAACTACCTCACACAACGAAGTGTTTTTATTTCAAGGAGCATATGACATGTCGACAATCATCGCAAACGTCAAATCGCGTGCTCAAAAGCCGTTCACCAATGAACCTCTGACCGATTTTTCTAAGGAAGAGCTGAAACGAGCTCAGGCAGAGGCACTAGAGCAGGTCAAAAGTGAACTGGGACGCACCTATCCACTGATCATTGGTGGAAAGAAGATTACCAGCGAACAGACCTTCGCGTCGGTTAATCCGTCACAGCCCGACCAGATTATTGGTCACTTTGTACGAGCGACAGTCGAACAAGCTAATGAGGCTGTCCAGGTTGCCGCAACGACATTTGAAACATGGAAACGTGTGCCTGCTGAGGAGCGCGCTAGCTATCTTTTTGCAGCAGCAGATCTTCTACGTGAGCGACGTTTTTATATTAACGCATGGATGATTTATGAAGTCGGCAAGAGCTGGCCTGAAGCTGATGGGGATAGGGCTGAAGCTGTTGACTTTCTGGAGTTCTATGCACGAGAAATGCTACGTCTGGCTGAGCCACAACCCATCGTACCTGCTCAAGGTGAGCACAATCAACTTGTCTATATTCCGCTCGGCGTTGGTGTTGTGATCGCGCCATGGAATTTTCCCTGTGGCATTCTGGTAGGTATGGCCAGTGCATCTATTGTCACGGGCAATGCCATTGTCCTCAAACCGGCTAGCACAGCTCCAGCAACCGCCTACCAATTCGTACGCATCCTGGAAGAGGTTGGCTTGCCAGCTGGAGTGCTGAACTTTCTCACGGGGGTCGGTTCTTTGGTTGGAGATGCTCTGGTAGATAATCCACAGACACGCTTTGTAGCCTTTACGGGCTCACGCGACGTGGGACTGCGTATCTACGAACGCGCATCAAAACATCAGAAGGGACAACGCTGGTTGAAACGCTCAGTCCTAGAGATGGGAGGTAAAGATGCGGTCGTAGTAGACGAGACTGCCGACTTGGAAGCTGCAGCCACCGGAATAGTTACTTCAGCCTTTGGGTTCCAAGGCCAGAAGTGCTCGGCAGGCTCACGTGCGATTATTGTCAAAGAGGTCTATGACCAAGTCTTAGAGAAGGTTGTCGAGAAGACGAAGCGCCTGACGCAAGGTGATGTTACCAAGCCTGAGACATTCATGGGAGCGGTCATCGACCAAAACGCTATGAAGAAAATCGTTGAGTACATCGAGATCGGAAAAACCGAGGGACGCCTACTCCTTGGAGGTGGACACCATGGCCCCGGTTATTTTATCGAACCGACGATCTTTGCTGACGTTGATCCACATGCTCACATTGCCCAGGAAGAGATTTTTGGACCTGTACTAACAGTCATTACAGCTCAAGACTTTGACGATGCTCTGCATATTGCTAATAATACAGAGTATGGACTGACTGGCTCGCTCTACTCAACGGATTCGCAACGGATTGAGCATGCCAAGCAAGAGTATCACGTTGGCAATCTGTACTTCAATCGTAGGTGTACCGGGGCATTAGTTGGTACTCATCCGTTTGGAGGCTTCAACATGTCTGGTACCGATTCAAAGGCCGGAGGGAGAGACTACTTGCTGCTATTCACGCAGGCAAAAACTATCTCTGCCAAATTAGAATTTTAGTTGCAACTCCTCCAAGCGGATTGTGAAAGAGAGAAGGCCCTGAGCCACTCCTATACACCTGCGTGAGGGGAAGCTATATCATGAATGAACCGAAAAGGTCTATTGATTTTGTATATTTCTAGGAAGGGTGACTCATGGCTGTAGTCACGAAATTAAGTCTTGGTACACGTCCCGGTACATGGCATCTATCTCTGCCATTCCAAAATGAGAATGAGGTTCTTGGTCCTTACATTCTTGCCGGGCAAAACGAAGTTGCACTCATTGATCCAGGGCCAAGCACTACGGTGCCAGCATTGCTTACATCACTGCAAGAGGTGGGTTTTGAGCCACGGGATGTTACGCATTTGCTACTGACTCATATTCACCTGGATCATGCAGGAGCAACAGGTGAGCTACTCCGTCGCATGCCAAAAGCCACAGTTTATGTGCATAGCAATGGCGCACCACATCTGGTCGATCCCACGAAGTTCGTTGCCAGTGCAACGCGTATATATGGGGAGAAGATGTATGAATTGTGGGGCAATGTTGAGCCAGTTCCCGCCGAACGGATCCACGCCATTGCGGGGGGTGACGTACTCAACGTTGCTGGACGCCGCCTGGAGGTACATTATACGCCGGGGCATGCAATCCACCACGTGATCTTCTTTGATGTTCACACTGGAGAGCTATTTGCAGGAGATGCGGCTGGCGTGCACTTGCAACGCATTAATTATGTACGTCCACCAGCACCACCTCCCGATCTTGATCTGGAAGCTTGGTATGCCAGCATCGACAAGCTCAAACAATTGCGCCCTGACATCCTTTATCTTGCACACTGCGGTCCGGCAGACAATCCAACGCAGATATTAGAGCACCTGAGGGAAAAACTCCTCTCATGGGGTGATATCGTGCTGCACGCAATGCGCGAAAGGAAAAGCGAGGAGGAAATCATCCACTTGCTCATCAAAAAGACTGAGCCCGAAGTACTTCGTATCACAGGAGATCCAAACGTGTTGAAACGTCTGGATCTGATGGCCAACTACCCTATGACCGTTCAAGGATATATGCGTTACTGGAGGAAGAAACATCCTGAGCGTCTAGAAGGATACGCATAAGGGTACTATCCCTGCAAGACACCCAGATTGGCCAGAGGAGGTCCTAGCTCTCTCAATGCTTGAAGCATTAGCTGATGGGCCTCCCTCTCGCCAATAATGGGAGTGCAAAAATGTTGACAAATAGCAATTAGAGCTGCAAAGCCCTCAAGAATACACTCACGCGCCATCTGATCCATGTCTGAACGGTCGGTCACTTGCAAATAGCCACTGGGAGCGATCTTAAGACAGGCAAAAGCAGGAAAAGAAGAAGCACAATCGTCGAGAATATCTTGCAATACCTGTAGCGCCTCTTGTGGTCCCACTAGGTGAGCAACAGCTAAAGAAATGCGCCGTATACCTTCTATGAGAAGCTCCCATTCACTAGGAGCAATCAGTTGTCTAGCCTCAGATGACTTCACGATTTTGCTCTCAACAATACGGGGTAGCGAGGGAATCTGGAGGGGCCTCACAATACCACGATAGTGGAGATAACCCAGCACCTCGGATAAGATCTGCTCATATTCATCGCTGAGTGTCACTTCGGCAACTGCAACGGCGGGATCAAACCGTAGAGTAGCAGATCTCCACCCCCGGATGTTGGCTAAATTTGCACGTGCATCACCACGATAACCTACAATATGTACCAGCTTCCCAGCACGAAAGTAGAAATGGACCACATTGATGTGCTCGAGATTGCGTAAGGATAGACGTCCAAATGCACGTATGCCTCTGATATATTGAACAATATTTGCTAGATCAGCAAACGAACCCTGCCACGAACCGCCAAAAACAAGAGCTTGGGACACAATATACTACCGCTTTCTACCTATGGATAGCAGAACTTATACCAAATATTGACATCTCCTACAAGCCATAACAGTAGTTGTATGATACCTACAACTCTTTGATACGTCAAGCAAGCCCTAGCTAAAAATTTTTATTGACTGCTTTTTTGTAAAACCTCTTCTTTCTTGAAGTAAATCATTTTTCTTTGAGTCATAACATAAAGCTAAATTATCATCTTGCAGCCTGGGCACAATCTTGTCTAGAATTGGCATAGTCTGATCAAATAATACCCACCCATATTCTAACGCTCTTCTATAAACATCAATTACTTCATCAAAACCGGGGTAGATTGAATACTCTACTTGAGCATATATTGGACCTTCATCTACGCCTTCGTTAATTGCATGAATAGTAATTCCATGCTTAATTTCGTTGTTCTTTAAGGCCCAATTAATCGGAGATACACCTCTATATCGAGGCAAAGGACCATTATGGAGGTTCAGTATCTTGTCGCATTTATCAATAAACCACTTTTTGATAATCTTATCGTAAAAGACTGAAAAAACCAAATCAATTTTTTCATCTTCATTCTCAAGCAATAACACGTCTTTATAGTGGCCTGATGTAACTATCGAGACACCTTTTTTATTAGCCCATTCAATAAACGAATCTGTCCATGATGGCTCTGGAATAACAGG
>DASYAN010000556.1:0-13518 GCA_036501345.1 Ktedonobacteraceae bacterium | reverse complement strand
GAGTAGTGGTAGCAACTGTTAGTGGTCAAGTCTTGAAGAAGAATGTTTTGGAGCTTGGTGGCTCAGACGCCTTTATTGCTTTTGAGGACGCAGATTTTGGTATTCGCGAGTTTGTCAATGTGCAAAACTGTCTGAATCGGTCTCAAGGTTGAGAATGTACCAATGAAAGCAACATCTGAATAGTATAAATTTTATTCCGACTCTATTTTGCCTAAATAAGGCAGAGTGCCATGTTTTGATAATTTGGCACTCTGCCTGCTTCTTAATATAGCTCGCTGTGGGTTGCCAGTAGCGCATAACAGCGAGCGTACCTTTTCTCTAAGAGACGGTAATCGTCTGTGAGCCACTCACCTGACTGCCACCGACATCCCGGATGGTGAGAGTAACAGTCTTGGGTCCCGCACTCGCGTAGGTGTGTCTGACCGAACCGACGGCGTAATTCCCGTGACCCAAGCTTGTTATCGGTGCTGTACTCGTCGTTCCATCGCCCCAGGCAACTGTCGCCGTGAAATCGGCGACGGTGCTGAGTGTATTCGCATCTGAGAACCGTGCCAGCTCCAGGATGCCAAGGTGACCAATAAATCCAGCCACGGTCAGAAGGGTCAGTGTCAGGGCCGCATCAGCAACCGTTGCCGTACTGCTGCTAGAGGCACTGTGCCCGCTTGTATTGCTCACCGTCACGGTAAAGGAATAATTGCCTTCTTCGGCATAGGTGTGGCTTCCGTTCACCATGAAGCTTGTTCCACTGGTTGTCACCGTCCCGGCAGTGGTGGTGCCATCGCCCCAGTTGATCGTCGCGCTGAAAGGTCCCGAGATCCCCGAGGTGAATGTGCCGGTCGCTACTTGGCCGCTAAAGGCAGTCCCTTCAGTGGCAGTGATGGGCTGGGTCATTACTGCCAGAGCTGGAATGCTGACCGTGGCCGTGCTGCTACTGGAGACAGAAGCGGTTACCCCATTCATCGTATTGGTCACCGTCACCATTAGCGTGGGACTGCCAGCAGCGGTGTAAGTGTGGCTCCCATTGACGGTAAAGGTGGTGCCGCTGGTTGCCACGGTCCCGGGTGTGGTCGTACCATCGCCCCAGTTGATCGTTGCAGCCAGTGTCCCCTGACCCGAATAGGTTCCGCTCGCTACTTGCCCGCTGAAAGAAACTCCCGTGAAAGCGGTGATGTTCTGCGTCGTTACCGTCGGTGTCGCTAGGACTGTCGCTGTGCTGCTACTGGAGACAGGAGCACTGGTTACCCCATTCATCGTATTGGTCACCGTCACCATTAGCGTGGGACTGCCAGCAGCGGTGTAGGTGTGGCTCCCATTGACGGTAAAGGTGGTGCCGCTGGTTGCCACGGTCCCGGGTGTGGTCGTACCATCGCCCCAGTTGATCGTTGCAGCCAGTGTCCCCTGACCCGAATAGGTTCCGCTCGCTACCTGTCCACTGAACGTAGCCCCTGCGAAGATGGTAATGTTCTGCGCCATCACCGTCGGTACATCCAGAACCGTAGCTGTGCTGCTATCGGAGGCTGGCGCACTGGTTACCCCATCCACCGTGTTGGTCACCGTCACCGCCAAGATGTCATTGCCAGCGGTGGCGTAAGTGTGGCTCCCACTGACTGTAAAGGTTGTGCCATTGGTTACCACCATCCCGGCTGTGGTCATACCATCGCCCCAGGTGATTGTTGCGGAGAGTGTGCCCTGCCCCGAATAGGCGCCTGTTGCTACCTGTCCGTTAAACGCATTCGCCGCTCCTGTGAAGGCGGTGATATCCTGCGCCGTCACCGTCATAGCAAGGTCAAAATCAAATGTGGTGATAGGTCCATTTGTAGTGCCCAATGTGAAGGAATCGACATTGCCCGTGTAACCTGTCGGTCCTGGTTCACCTACACGAATACCAAGCCATCCGTCAGACGGAAGAATACGTATGCCCGGGAATGCATGTATAATGTCATTCCATGTACGGTACTGGCTAGAATGGTTGGTAGGATTGCCATCCGGCGCTGGCCATGTGCCTGCAAAATGCGACCATGTCCATAAAGCGTTACCGTTATCTATTACATCAAATGTATTCCACGTATCTTGAGGAACTAAAGCGCCATTGGCACTTGGTACATAGACAAGTCGTCCTTGGAATGAGTCTGAACCGTCAAAATCTGCGTTAAAGTTCAGAAACGGCGACTCTGTCGGTCCCGCTACTCCGCTATGCGAGTACGCGCTAAATGCCATCTCCGTTATCGAAGCAAGCAATGTACCACTGAACTGATATGTCGCGATATTCTCGCGATCAAGTTGTTGTTGACTAGTTCCAAGAGTGAACTGTACACTTCCCCTTCCATGATGAGGGGCCCCAGGCCCTACAACAAAAGAACCAAGCATATTGTCGATAGTGTCAGTGTCATCATTGTACATGAACCACTTATTAAGTCCGTCTACTCTTACGACTGCTGGATCTGACGAAGTGTTGTCGAGATCAGCTGCTGTTACAATAACTGTAGTTGTGGTCATTTTTTCTCTCCTGCGAGGAACAGTCTTGCTCCCCACTTCCGCTCCTTTCAATCACGAGTATGCTTTATCTATGCATGCTGGGATAGAAAGGACATATATTACGGTAGAATAAGCACTAAGGAGAAAATCTACATTCACGGAGTGGACCGCCACTACCATCCCTAATCTGACAATTGATCTGGTTACTGTTATTGAAGAACAGGTACATTAGAATGACTTTCTATTTATACCCTACATAAGTATCTATACCACATAGATATGCCTTTTGTCAACTAGTAATTAAAAAAGGATCTTGATTAATTTTATTGTTAATAATATATGAAAAGTGACTTGATTAATTTTATTAAAAATATATTGAAAAAAAGCTTGTATTATTAAAAATATATGAAAAAAAGCTTGTTTGCTTGTTCTGTGAAAGCTGATATTTGGGTATAAGGATAATCAAAAGTTAAAAATGTAATAAAAGTAAATATTTTTATTTGTTTTGAAATATTAAAAATAGCGGAAATAATATTTTAAAAAGCATTTATCTGAAAATTGCTTTGTTGTTGCGTGGAAGAGAACTTTTTTGCACTCTCTCTACCCAGCAATTTTGGAGCACATTTATGACAGAAAGGTATTACAGCCTAAAAAGAGGCATTGGTTTGCCAACCAGTGCCTCTTTTGATGAGGGCTCTACTTTTAAAAAATCTCCTTTGCTGGCCTCAAGTCGTCACACATCTTCAATCGCTTGAAAGAAGCTAATGGGGTATGTTGGATGTTTATATCCAGTGCTAGTGGTTAGCTAGTGATATCCCCTTGATCGCCACCACGATTCGTTGAGCCGTTGTGCCATGCACCATTCTTTTGCGTGTAGTAGTCGAATTCAAAAAAGGTAGTACCGGTAGTATAGTCCGTACCCTCTTGAGGATTTGAAATGCCGTAGACTGTGCCGACGAACCCCGCTGTTGTGTTGCAGGTGGAGGGTTTACACTTGGCGTTTGGGTTAAACGTCCCCGTGAGGACCTTGATATCAAAGGACCCACTAAACCTACCAGTGGTGCCTTTGCTAACGGTATTTTGATTGCCATTTGGTCCTGGAAGGTGGACGCAGGCATTGGGACTTGGGCCAGCGATAGTCACGAAGCTCCCATCATCGAAATTTTCAATGACATCTTTCGGATGACTTGTATTAATTGTGAAGAAGCGTTTGAACGTATCAGTTGCCCAATCAGGGCCGCAGGTCCCTGAATCGCCTGAAGTGCTAGCAAATGGGCCATAATTAAGGATTTTTGGTGGATGCGCTTCTGCCCCGGTTGTCAATACAGTTGTGCTTGCTAATGCGCACAAAAAGAGAGTAACTATCATCTGAGCTAATTTCTTCATGCGTATTCCCTTTCGTTGAATGTATAGATGTTCAAATGACCTCATACTATGAGAGAGTTCTACAGGGCACTTTGTTAGAGCAAAGATCATAAGATGATAAGATCATCTCTTATACTATTATTATACCTTTATGCAGAACAGAAACATTTAAATATATGAATTATGATATGCTCACAATGCTTAGCTCTGAATCGTGAGAGTTCTCCCTGGTGAAGCACAAGAACACGTAGGATATAATGGGGTCGATACTATTTTTTATTTTATATAGGAGGATATGCTATGAGCATACAGACAATTAACCCGGCCACCGAAGAACTACTGGAAACCTTTGAAGTGTACAGCCGAGAGCAGGTTGACCAAGTACTCAATGAGGCTCGAGAGGCTTTTCTCTCATGGCGGCCTCTAGCGTTCGAGGAGCGTGCCAGCTATCTGCTCAATGTTGCGAAATGCCTGCGGGCTCGCGAGAGCGAACTAGCACGGATTGCAACATTAGAGATGGGTAAAACGATTGCCGAAGCGGAGTCCGAAGTTGAAAAGTGTGCCTGGAACTGTGAGTATTTTGCCGAGAATGCCCAGTGGTTTCTTGCGGATGAGCGTGTGGTCTCTAATGCCACTGAAAGTTATGTCGCCTTCCGTCCTCTCGGGGTTGTCCTAGCAATTATGCCCTGGAATTTCCCCTACTGGCAAGTTTTCCGTTTTGTTGCTCCAGCCTTAATGGCAGGTAATACTGTCGTGCTCAAACATGCATCTAACGTTTCTCGTGTTGCACTTGAGATCGAGCGTATTATGCAAGAGGCGGGGTTACCAAGGGGAGTATTGAAGACTGTTCTCATTCCTGGTTCCGAAGCCTCTCGATTGATTGAGGATAAGCGTATTGCTGCTGTCACGCTTACTGGAAGTGAGGCAGCTGGAGTATCAGTAGCAGCTATGAGTGGTCAGAATTTAAAGAAGCATGTTTTAGAACTTGGTGGCTCAGACGCTTTTATCATTTTGGAGGATGCAGATCTGGATGAGGCGGCAAAGGTAGCAACTACAGCGCGTTTCCAAAACAATGGGCAGAGCTGTATCGCGGCCAAGCGCTTTATTGTTGTTGAGCGGATCGCTGAGGAATTTGAGCGTAAGTTTGTTGAGATTGCGTCAAAATTGCGTGTAGGCAATCCGCTTGATTACAAGACCCAAATTGGGCCACTTGCACGTGGAGATTTGCGTGATATTCTCGATGAGCAGGTTCAGGCATCCGTCAAAATGGGGGCTCGGGTATTGCTCGGTGGCAAGCCGCTGGAAGGTAGGGGCTATTTCTACGCTCCAACGATTGTGACTGGTGTGACTCCAGATATGCCGATGTTCCATGAGGAAACGTTTGGGCCAGCAGCTGCAATCATCCATGCTCGCGATGTTGATCATGCTATAGAGTTAGCCAATGACTCAAGGTATGGTCTGAGTTGCAACCTCTGGACACGCGATATTGAGAGGGCTCGTGAGTTGGCTGCACGGATAGAGGTTGGTGGTTGTTTTATCAATAGCATGAGTGCTTCTGACCCTCGTCTTCCTTTCGGAGGGATAAAGCATAGCGGGTTTGGTAGAGAACTTTCCTCTTTTGGTATTCGCGAGTTTGTTAATATACAGACTGTCTGGATCGGTCCTAAAGTGGAGAATATGCCTGCTCAGGCGGCAAACGAATAGGCGCTAAGTGTCTACTTCTCTGTTTATGGTCGGGTTTATCCTCACTCATCTTGATAGCCATAAGAGGAGACCTGGCAGATAATTGACAGTATTGTCATCGTAGCTACTTGAGTCTCCTCATAACGAGCTTTATTTGTGTCGGCAGGTGCCAAGTGACGCTAGTCTCCTGTAAACTAGATCATTGCATTTTTTATCTCCTTGATGATACAGCTCTTTGGGCAGAGGATACTCGTTCGGTCTGCTTGAGAACCTGGGTGATGAGCTGTTCAAAAGTGATACCTTGTAGGAGGGTCGCGACCGGGACGGTTACGTTCAAGTCTGATCCAATGCGGTTCTTCAGTTCAACAGACATCAGAGAATCGATACCCAGTCGGTTGAGCCGCTGGTGAGCATCAAGTTTCAACGAAGTGTGACCCAGTACTCCAGCAATCTGGTTACTGAGGTACTGCGCAAGTGTCTGCTGACGCTGCTCGTCGTCTAGCTCAGCTAGCATCTCAGGTGTCAAGCGCAGTCCACTGACTCTATTTTCTTCCTGTATCTCAACTTCTTCAAGCAGGTGGGCAAAGAGCGAGGACCTTGCCAGTTTCGGATAGAACTGGCTCCACTTGGACAGATTCAATGACATCACACCAACCTGTGGCGGGCTCTGACGCAGCAGACTTCCCAGGACTGCTAGCCCCTCTTTTGGCTTCATACTGGCGAAGCCACGCAAGTCCAGCCGTTCCCCACGATTTTCCTTCACAGCCTGACCGACCTCACCCCAGCGACCCCAGTTGATACACAGTGCTGGATAGCCCTGTTGTCTACGGTAGGAGGCTAACATGTCCATGAAGGCATTGGCTGCTGCATAATTACCCTGACCAGGTGAGCCGATCAGTGAGGCCGCTGACGAGAATAGAACGAAGTAGTCCAAAGGCTCATCTTGTGTCAGGCAATGCAGATTCCAGGCACCTTCTATCTTGGGTGGCATCACACCCAGAAAGCGCTCACGGTTTTGTTGCAGCAGAATACTGTCATCAAGCACGACGGCCGAGTGGAAGATACCTCGCAAGGGTGGCAATTTGTGTCGTATCTGGCCTAGTGCGTCCGCCAGTTGTCTTTCCTGTGCAATATCCACCTTCATCACATACACACTGACTCCTGCTTCACGCATAGCTTGTAATGTCGCAGTCGCATCCTCAGAGGCTCCACTTCGCCCTATAAGTACAAGATGTCGTGCTCCCTGTTCAGTCATCCATTGTGCTGTCCGTAGACCTACACCGCCCAGACCGCCAGTAACCAGGTACGTACTATCTGGACGAAAGAGGGCCTTCTCTTGTTCTTGCTCATTTGACATGGCATGGTGTGCCAACCGGACTACGTAGCGCCTGTTACCGCGCAATGCTATCTCATCTGCTTCATCGTCAGACCAGATTTCTTGGAAGAGAGCTACTGCGCACTCTTCTGATGAAGGCAATGCGTTAATATCAACTAAGGTACAGCGAAGTGGTCGGCCTTATCAGTAGTGCCGATAGTTCTAGTATCAGCGGAGTACACATACGCAGTTGCCACAATGTGCAGAACGAGGAACATCTGGATACCACTCTCGTCGTTGATGCCAGTGGTCGTGGTTCGCGAACACCCTCTTGGCTGACCTCGCTAGGTTATCCTGCCGTCGAGGAAACGTTGGTCAAGATCGGCGTCGGCTATGCAACTCGCATCTATCGCCGTCCAAGCACTTTTTCTTCTGACTGGAAAGCGATGGCTATCTATCCGTGGCCGCTGGACACGAAACGTCTTGGCTACATATTTCCCATTGAGCGTAATGTATGGATGGTAACGCTCTCAGGTTGTTTGTACGATCATCCTTCCGCCGATGAGGTCGATTTCCTTGCGTTTGCTCATAGTCTGTCCAGGCCCAACATTTATGAGACCATCAAGGATGCTGAACCATTGAGTTCTATCTCTCTGCATAAGTTTCCTATGAGCAGACGTCGCCATTATGAACGCCTATCACGCATGCCCGATGGTCTTGTAGTGCTTGGTGATGCGGCCTGTAGCTTTAATCCAATCTATGGGCAAGGTATGACGGTTGCAGCTCTGGAGGCCAGCATGTTGCGTGATTGTCTGCAACAGCATCTGAATTCCTATGCCGCTGATGATATAACAGGCTTCTCCCACCGCTTCCAAAAGTCTTTGGCAAGCGTTGTCGAGGTTCCCTGGTTGTTCGCGGCAAGCGAAGACTTCCGCTATCCAGATGCACAGGGCAAACGTCCCTTCGGTATACGTGCATTTCAGGGCTATACTCAGCGTGTGTGTTGCTTAACGGCCAGAGATCCCTTCGTAGCCCAGAGCTTTTATGAAGTGCTCAATATGCTCAAGCCACCAACTGCGCTATTTCACCCACGTATATTCTTCCCTGCGCTACTTACGCACCAAAGTGTCACCGGACAAAAAGCTTGGCCGTTCTCGAGCGCAAAGATTAAGCAGCAAAACAAGCGGATTTAATAATATCTAATTACTCCATCCTTGTTCTTTCCTGATCCGGGTGCTTGTATCGTAGTTGCATGAATGGTTGGTTTGGAGGTCTGTGTATAATAAATATAGGTGTTCCGATTGAGAACTAAAAAGTTAAATGTTGTATAGTGAAATTCTTAAACAATCTAAATCCGAAGTTTGAGAAAAAATCATTAAATCACAACATTTAGCTATAAAACTTTGATTTTGTTTTTCGGACACTCTAAATCAACCCATTTATAGTAACCTGAAAAGGGAAAGGATTCACGCAAAATGAACATTCTATCTACTTGGAAAAACGCAGCTTATTGCCAGAGTCTCATTACTGAGGCACAGACTGTAAATTCTATCGGCGAAGTTGAACTGACGGATGCTGATCTCGGAGCGATCCACGGTGGTAGTGGCTCTGGCATTCTGAATGACAATCTTAATGGTAACAATATCAATGTCCTTGGTGGTCCCAATACTATCCTTAACAATGTTGGCATTCTTGGGACAGGTAGCTCTAACTACTCCAATCATGGATCTGGTCATGGATCTGGCGGTTACAATCGTGGATCTGGCTATTCCAATCATGGATCTGACAATGGTTACGGATGTCAATGCTAAAGGCTGTCCTCAGGTCAGATCATAAGCATCTCAGTTGCCATTGTCTTTGCTTTGTCTGATGTAGATGAGGCACGAAAAGATACCTGAGGAATAAGCATACCAAGGCAAGAGTTTGCCTTGGCGAAAGAAGGTCAGGAAGCTTTGTGCATAACCTGACCTCTTTATATTGTCTGTGGAAGTTTATCACCGCCGCCTCTTGTGGGAGCTGCCGCACAGGGGGTATGCATTGTATGACAAAGTGTTCATTTATCTGTTTTATAGTGTGAATATTTGTTTATTGACATATGTGATATGATATATTCATATTCAAGAAAGGAGAGCACAAACATGATGAAGGCGTTTAAGTACCGCATCTCTCCCACACGCAGGCAATCTGATGCTCTCCAGTTCACGCTTGACCGGAATCGTGAGCTCTACAATGCGGCGCTTGAGGAACGACACGAAGCGTACCGGATGAGTGGTATCAGCATCTCCTACAATGACCAGTCAGCTCAGCTTCCCGCCATCAAAGAGGCCCGGCCAGAGTACAAAGAGATCTACTCCCAGATTTTGCAGGATACTTTGAAGCGGGTGAATAAAGCGTTCAAGGCCTTCTTCAAACGATGTAAGGAAGGCAAAATCCCTGGCTTCCCACGCTTCCAAGGATACGATCGCTACGATAGCTTCACCTATCCCCAGATCGAGAAACTCAAAGGCAAGCCGACTATCTCAATTGAGAACAAGAAGGTCATCCTTCCCAAGATCGGCCATATCAAAGTTAAGCAGCACAGGCCTCTTGAGGGCAAGGTCAAGACTGCCACAATCAAGCGTGAAGGTGAGCACTGGTACATTGTCTTCACCTGCGAGACTCTTGCACAAAAGAAGCTGCCATACACAGACCTTCCAATCGGCATTGATATGGGGCTCAAGCACTTCATGACCGACTCAAACGGGGATGTGGTAGATAATCCCAGGTTCTTTCGCAAGTCACACGGTCGGATGAAGAAAAAGCAGCAACGGCTCTCGAAAAGGAAGAACAAGAGCCATCGCCGCAAACGTTCAGCCCAGCTCGTTGGCAAAGCTCATAAGAAGGTTCGTAACCAGCGCCGTGATTTCCATCATAAGGAGTCTCGCATCCTAGTTGACACATTTGAGACGATCATCTTTGAGGACCTCTCAATGCATAATATGGTGAAGGGACCAAAGGCTAAGCAAGACGAGAATGGCAAATACTTGCCCAATGGGGCAGCCGCTAAAGGCGGTTTGAACAAAAGTCTATTGGACGCTGGATGGGCGAGCTTCATAGAACTGGTAAAGCACAAGGCAGAATGGGCCGGTGTCACCGTCTATGAAGTTGACCCAAGGAAAACCAGCCAGATCTGCAGCGCCTGTCACAAGGAAGGTGAGCACAAAGATCTCAGTGTACGAACTCATGTGTGTGAGTTCTGTGGGGTTGTGCTGGACCGGGATAAAAATGCTGCGATCAACATTCTTGACCGAGGGCTCGGACGGAGCCTACGTGAACCTGCTTCTTTGGGTACGTTCCAAGAAGCTACTACGTGAAGCCCCCGCATTTCTGCGTGGGGAGTCGTCACCCCATAACCTGTCTGTAGAGTTCACAGATAGTTATTGTTGCTTCTTGGTCCCCAATATATTTGGCGAGTTGACTATGGTAGCTATCTACACGTTTCAATCTTGCATCAATAAAGGCATGTTTTGAGGTACCCAGAGCAAAGCCTATTGGGCCGCGCTTCATCTCTTCGTACTCTTTTACAATTTTCTGGCATAGCTCCTCAACCTCACTTTGACACATCACAATACCGCTCCTTGTCTGGCAAAAGAACAATACGTAGTACACTTCCCGATACTTGGTTTTTACTAAACACTTCTGGACAGAGAACCTCTACTGTTCTTCCCTCCCACCGGAAAGGTGGTAAGTTCGCTGGATGAAGGAAGAGCCCCCGTTTCTTTTGAGTGGGGAGTGTCAGTATTATATTATAATGAACGCCAATTCGGCTAATTTTATCGCGATGGCATTGCTAGCTATTACCAAAAGGCCCCTTTTGTAGAACAAGAATGTACGGGAAGGGGCATTGCTATTGCTTAATTATCGGATGGGTGGCGTTGTGGTGGGCACAGGTGGTTTAATGAAGAGCACACCAGCAACAACGATAGCAATCATACCCAGCAGGTAGAGCCAGGAGCCTATGCCCCAAACATTGAGGTGGCCCAAGTCCAGGATGAAGTGAAAGAAGATGCCGAAGCTTCCAACTGCGATTAATCTGGTATACCAGACTCTAGGTTGGCTGGTCAAAGATGTAATGACGCGTTGAATGGTTGGATTAGTAGAAGATTTGAACCATTGCTCCCCGAATTGTAAGAGAATGACAATTGCAAGTACAGCCAGTGCAATAATAAAGTCGAGCCAATATCTTCCACCAGCGCTATATCCCGACTCAGAAAGGCTACTACTAGAAAGATCTGAGAATGAGAATGAGATTGTATAGTACGGGAGAAAGAAGGAGATAAGAGCTATAATAGCACCAATACCAGCGATGATATTGCGGTAATCAAGTGAGATAGCAGATTTTTGTGGATAAGGTGACTGCTGGTAGGGTGATTGCTGGTAATTTATCTGCTGTTGGAAAACTCCCTGCTGATAGCCACCTTGCTGAAACGGTGGTTGGTAGTCTCCTGCACCCTGCTGAAATGGCGGTTGGGGTGGTTGGTAGGATTGCTGACTGCCATAAGGTGGGATATTTGATGAGGATGAATAGCCAGCATACGGTGTATTGTCTGTGCCCAGGTTGGGATATTGGCTTTGTTGAGTGGGATCATCCTGTCCCTGATTTGGATATTGATTCATGAATGCATGCACCTCTTTCTTATCTATGATCTGAAACTAAGAATGCTTGGGGGTGTCATATTCTAAAGTATAGCTGAAAAGAGGATGGAATGGTAGTGTATGTGTTGGTGAATAGCTAAAAAAGAGGCACATGGAGTGGAGCTGAACTTCCCTTTTTTCCATGTGCCGGACTATTGCTAGATGGGCTAGCGAACTTTCTCTTTCAAGAAAGACACCGCTAGCGGCCATGCTTCAGCTGCTGCTTTTTCATTGCCCATTCCGTGTGTTGGATTCACAAAAGCGTGACCCGCGTCGTAGAGCTTAACAGTGAAATCCTTTCCGGCGTCTTTGTATAACTGCTCGATTTTCTCTATCTGGGCAAGTGGAATGCTCTGGTCCTGTCTACCGTAGACGGCTAGTACTGGCGCATTGACCTTTGCAACCTCTTCTAGGGTGGGATCATAGCTACTACCATAGAAAGAAACGACGGCTGCCAGATTGGGATAACGGGCGGAGACAGTGTAGGTTAAGAAGCCACCAATGCAGAAGCCGATCAGACCGAGTTTCTTTGGCTGCACATTCGGCCTCCCTTTAACGGCTTCCAATGTGGCGGTAATCTCATCTGCAACCTTGTCAAGATTGTTTCTCAGGCCCATCATCAGAGGCATAGCTTCATTCGGCTCGGTTGCAATCTTGCCGTGGTAGAGATCGGGAACGGCGACTATGAAACCTTCCGTCGCCAGTTTTTGGGCCACGTTTAGAATATGCGGTTCAATTCCCCACCATTCCTGGATCAATACGATCCCTGGATGGTTAGCATCATCATCGGGTTGTATAACGGAAGCACTAATATCAGTACCTTTGACCTGCAAATCTAGTTTTGATGTACGTAGAACTGCCATACAGAACTCCTTTATCTTTGGCGAAATATTGTAGAGTTTCAGGATATTTCTCTCTATACATACGAAAAGAGCGTCAAGAGGTGATACAGCTTCGTGCTCTTGCATATGAGAGAGAGAGAGTAGCTGTCTTTCCAGTAATATTATATACCATCCGCGTGCTTTTTCGCATCTTTATACCTCTGTTTCTAAGCTCTCTGATGGCGCTTGCTTTTTTACCTGTCGACGTAAGCGAGAGAGCGTGTGGGGTTTGATGGCCAGAATGCTGAGAAAGAAAAGGACAACAGTCATCAGGATGCTAATGATGCTATAGGCGAGCCAGGGGGCGACGTTTATATTCCCAATAGTATAGGGTGCATAAATAGCTGCATTGGCTCCATTATTACTGTAGCTCCCGAGCCCTAACATGAAGTAAATCCATTCTATTCCTGATGAAGCAGGGTAGGTACTACTCAGTGCTACAATGGGATTCCAGAGCAACAATAGTCTGGAGTGGCTAGGATGGGTGGCGAAGAGACTCACATTTTCTGAAGAGAGGATAACAAAGAAGAGGGTGGATGGGAGCAGTGCCCAGAAAAGACTACTTGTGTAGGCAATAGCAGTCGATACCGCTGGGCGTTGAAAAACCGTTGAGCAGAACAACCCCAGAGTTCCTATGAACAAGGTGGTGACAATAAGCACTGCCAGTGAGTTCATGACCTGTGAGAGAGAAACTCCTCCAAAGAAAAGAACAAGACTGAAGAATGGGACAGAGGCACCAATGAGTAACAGTGCGTTTATTAATCCTGCGATGAGTTTGCTAGTGACCAATGAAAATGCGGAGAGACATGAGCATATTAGCATATCGAATGTCTGCCGTTCTTTCTCTCCATTGACTGCGGTGGCAGTAAAAGAAGGAAGAATGAATGTGATAAGCAAGATTTGTACCGTGGTGAGCAATTGGTAGAGGCTGAGCCCAACACTGCTGAGTCCCTTGCTACCGGGGTTGTTATAGTTGCTATTTGTATTTAATGAGAACCAGCCTAACAAACCCATTAGGAGGATATAGATAATGAGCACCCAGATCGTGCGTTCGCGACGCAGACATACACGCATTTCTTTGGTGAGAAGGGCTTGAAAGGGAATAAGCTGAGTTTTTCCAATCAT
>DASYAN010000555.1:0-18117 GCA_036501345.1 Ktedonobacteraceae bacterium | reverse complement strand
GACAGAGAAGGAGGAGCGATGGCTGGTATCCTGCTCTATACGGCAGCTGCTGATAGTGAAGGAACGCTGGGAGGACTGGTCAGCCTGGGCAAAAACCTTGGTTTCCATATCTTTGGGGCATTAGAAGACCTGCAAAACTGTGCCTCAGACCCGCTCTGTGCTGAGCACATCAGTTTAGAAGACCAGACCCTGCATGGTGCCGCCTGCCATGCCTGCATGTTCATTCCCGAAACCTCCTGCGAACGCGGTAATAGATACCTGGACCGTTCAGTGCTTACGCCCACCGTTGAACGTGACACGCTAGCATTTTTCCAGAATAAGCTTGAAGAATAAAGAATAGAGATATATATGGAAGTAACGTTACCTGATATAGTTCAAGCCTATCTCGAAGACCAAGAGTTTCAACAGCGATGGTCTTCTCTGGCTACCAAGCGAGATGCGAGTATTCCGAAATTGCAAGATGTCACGCTGCGGTTTGTCCGTGCAGAGCTTGCGATGAAAGCGTTTTGCTCACAATTGGAAAAAACGCTACGATCCGATGAAGATTGGGGGGCAACCAGTTTTGGCTTCATGATGGAACTCAACAAATTAAATAAATACCATAATGAAACCAGCTCTTTGGCAGAAGAACACCTTCGAGAGACATTACATGGCTTGAATAAAGCGACCCTTGGGGATCGCATTGAGGAATTCTATGATTTCTTGCTCAAGGAACGTGAGAGACTGCGACATGAAGGCAAATCTGGCGCGATGATTGTCTCTGCCAGTAGAAGCCCCTTTATTCTTTCACTCTTTGCCTTCTGGCTTGACCCAGAAAAACAACCGATTATCTATTATGATAGCCTGCGCAAAGGCCTCCATACGCTGATCAAAGCCGGGACCGTACCGGAATCCCCAGGACTCACTCTCGGTCCAACGGCGATTGAAATACGAACGGCAGCTGATCATCGAACAGTTGAAGCCATTGTAACCGCTATTAGTCAGCAAGTACCTCAGCTTCATATGCATCGCTATTGGATTGAGTTCTTTTGTCTCTGGGTTACCAAATCATTCGCCGCATCATTACCTGTCCTGGTGAAAGAGGTAGATGACTCAGCTATCTTAGCAACCAAACCGACGAAGACAGCGGTTCAAGAAAGCACGCAAACCTACAACTGGTCTCTCCCACAATCCAGAGCAACAGCCTCACCATCACGAGAGATTGCTCAGCTCATCGACCCTGAGCCGTTGAAGCCAACACCTGAGCCACTCCTCACACATCTTATTCATGAAGTACAGCGTCACATTCTGATCGATGAAGCCGTCATCCGACATCTCTATTACGCTTTGCTCGATGGTCATGTCATTCTCACTGGCCCGCCAGGAACAGGGAAAACAGAGTTAGCTCGTCTCATTCCCGAAATACTCTGGCAAAGTGAAGCAAAAGAGGCCGATACCGTTCATGCTCCTGAAAACGATGGAGCTTTTCCCAGCTTCACAACTGAAACTGCCTATACCACACGTCTGGTGACTGCAACCGATGATTGGAGCACGCGAACACTGATTAGCGGCATTGTCCCACAGAGCAAAGATGGTGCTGTCATCTACAAAGTCCAGTTTGGTCATCTCACCTCCACCATTCTCAAAAACTGGTCATTTCAAGGTGATCGTCCTGAAGAGTGGAGTACCTTGACGCTCCAGCGCACCCGTGTCACGACAACCAGTGGCATTGAGCGCGGCATGGCCCGAACCTTCAGAGGCCAATGGCTGGTCATCGACGAATTTAACCGTGCTCCCATCGATCTTGCCCTGGGAGATGCCTTAACAGCGCTCGGCGGTCATGATGTGCTGCGTGTTGCCATCGAGAGCGGAAGCGCAGAACTGCCTATCCCGCAGGATTTTCGCATCATCGGTACACTCAACAGCTTTGATCGCAATTATCTCAACCAGATCAGCGAGGCTCTCAAACGGCGCTTCTCTTTCATCGAAATTCCTCCGCCAACCAGGGCACACCGTGCAGCAGAACAAGGCATTGTCCTATACAAAGCCCTCAAGAAAATCAGCCACTTGAGTAACAGCATCGAAAGCCATGAAAGTTCTCTCTATTGGAGTGGTGTGGTGACCATCAGTGCAGAACCATCAGGACATTATTCCATGCTCTGGGACGATGAAGCAAGCGCCTTCCGCGAAGCTTTTGATATGGCTTGGCGCACCTTCGAAATCATTCGGATTTACCGTCAATTAGGCACAGCCCAGGCCATCAGCTTGCTTCGGCAGATGTTGATTGCTGGTATTCTTCAGGGACATACGACACAGGAGACATGGATTGAGCATGCTCTGGATACCGCTCTCTGTTCGACCATTGCTGATCAACTCCAGGTCTTGCTGCCAGATGAGATTGAAAGCCTGTTCTTGTACCTGACAACTGACCCAGCAGCGTTTAGCGCTGCCTATCACCAGTTGCTTGCGAGACTGGCCAGTACACCCCAGCGTCTCTACGCTCAACTGCTCGCATTAGCAAGTGTCCATGATGAAGAGAACCATCCCTACCTTTCGGATGCTCAGATTGATCGCATTGCCGCCCTGGATCAGCCAGAGATCCCAGCAGCAGCCCTGACCGACCTTTTTCATTTGAACTACCCTATCTCTCCTTTGCCACAATTCACACGTCGTCTGCGGACATTTAAAGCTGAACGTGGGTTGTAAAGGAGAGATTGCCTATGTTCTTTTTGCAGGAAGGAAATGAGCAGGAATGATTGAGACCATGGGAAAGAGCACCGATGATGCTCAGGCACAACGTTGGTCACAGCACTTGCAACGGCGTATTATCCGCTTACTGCTTCAGTACGATGCGCCATTGTTCCGCAGACAATTTCGCTTCTTTTTCGCCAAAAGTGCATTGCCTCAGATACCACTGCTCCAGCAGTATGATCGCTCTATCAAGTTGCAGACGCTGAGCAACGAACTCCTGGAAGCGATTTTGCCACGGATCAGGCGTCAATTGAGCCTCAAGACCAATCACCTCCGCCTGCACGAGGATGCTCCAACACGTGGGGATATCGACTGGTCACGAACGATTGAACGCTCCTGGAACCACTCACCAGGTCAGCCTCCACAACAATTTGAAACCCGTCTTCGCCAACGAAGTATGGAAACGCCTGAAAATGTGCTCACCGTTGCCATCTTGCTGGCCTATCGGCGGGAACTCCAACAAGCAATGGCAGAGCTTTTCGAAGATGAAGCCTTAGGGACCCAGGAAAAGCAGGTCTTTGTCAGCGTTGACGAACAGGCTGAACGTGAACTGGCAGCCTCCTATGCTCGTGCGCTGCTTGATCAGGCACGCCGCGCCTCCATCCCGGCACTGGTTCAACAGGTCGAGGCTCACTTGCGGCCTGGTCCCAATCCGTATCGTGATCTGATCGCTTGGTGGCAACGTTTTACCCAGTTTCACATTGGTCGAGCCTCAGAGAAACGGGCCACAGCTCTAGCGAGTACACGCACCGATGAGAAGACGGATGCTTGGCTCTATGAACTCTGGATCGTCCTTGAGTTCATCCATCTCTTGCAGGAGCACGGAGCTATCCAACCACAAGATATGACGGTGGCTACTGACCTGCTCCAGTTCACCTTTACCTGGCAGGAACGTCGCTTCCGCTTTCTTTATAATCGTCAGCTTGATACCTCAACGACATATGAGCCTGACTGGGAGCATGGCCCATCTTCACGACCCGATTACACTATCGAGCGCGAAAGGCCGCTTGAAGTCCGTCACGATGATACCCTCGTGTGGCGGGAACCTCCTGTCGTCTTGGATGCCAAATACTATCTCGAGGGCAATGATCCCAGCAATACCCATGGACCCATCAAAAAGCTGTTGGGTGATATGACCTTGCTAGGAGCGCAGGTGGGTGCCCTTTTCTTTCCAGATATCGCTGAGCCCGAAGGAGAACATCACATCACGCGAACTATTCGCAGGACCGGGAAACGCTATTTCCGAGGCCACGAGGCACAGTCCATTCATCTCTATCACCTCGACCCAACCATGCCCTTTGCAGATCTCCAGCAGCGACTGCGATCCATTCTCGATCATGTGACACACCACCTACCGGAACGACCAACGCCAACATGTCAGGGAATCTGGCTTGATCCCGATACGGTCAATGCTAGCCAGCATGTGCTTGCATCCCATACTCTTCTCTGCCCCAAGCCTCACATTGGTCCAGGCGTCTTCGACCTCGTCAATGTGGCAACAGATTGTATGAAGAATCCCCTGCTCTGCCATGCTATCGATCAGTCAATTATCCCTCCATTTGTTCTGCGAGCGACAACACAAGCCCAACTGGTTCAACAAAGTACGACCCTCAGGCAATATAATGATGACAGCTTACGCGAGGCCGAAACCATGAAGAATGAAGAGCGAGCCGAGCATATTCGCCAGCAGATTTTTACGGGCATTGGCCGGGCGACAGAACAGTACGTCACCCTGTTTGGCAAGACAAAACCGATTGAAGAGCAGTTCGAAAGCTGGATTTTTGGCAGGTATTGGAAACAGCATACCCGCAGCCTTGCAGAGACAACAAGGCATGCCCTGATCAGCGGAGAATACGTGTGGGCGAACTATCAAGAGGTCGAACTGCAAGATTGGGCTGCTCCAGCTATTCAATACTGTCGGGCACTTGAATACGAACTCAAACGACGGCTGTATAATCCGTGTCCATCTCATTATCCAGCAAGCAAGTCAGGCTTTACGCTTGGGACCGTTGTCTTTGCCTATCAGGAGCAGCAAGCAAAAGCAACGGCCATCTGGAACATCTTTCTTTCCCTGGTCAGCCAATCGGGAAGCAACATCGATGAGTTTCGGGGACAGCTGCAGCGAATAGAGAGCGGAAAGGTCAAAGAGAAGCGCAATACCCTTGCCCATGGTGGAGCAATTACCAAAGATATGGCCCAAGCGCTCCGGGAGATTGTCATTGGTGATCGCAATACGCCGGGGGTTTTATGTTGGCTTGCCGAGCACCTAGATGCGGAAGAATAAGCAGCTTATACCCCGAAAGCGAAGAGATGCTTGTGAATGGACGTATTCAGATGACCCCTCTATCAGAGCTATGGCAAGATGATTGCTGGGAAAAAGAGACGGTTGTGTGGGCCGCTAGGCGTTTTGCTGAGTCGGGGTCGTGGCTGGGGAGATAGATGGTTGGGATACTCTGCGCGTAGGATCGGAGCTGGCTCAGCGTTTGCCGGGCGATGGCCGGATTGGGGGAGACGCCATCTGCAACTTGTTTGAGCATAAGGTGCTCTGTATAGGAGGTGTCACCGGCAAGGATGTAGGAGAGGTCGCCGTCTCGGACGAGGACGGACAGATGATGAGGGGTGTGGCCTGGTGTTGAGAGCAGGATGATGTCTTGGCTACGGGTCAGAGGGAGACTGGCAGTGAATGGACCGACGGCTTGGTGGGTGAAGTCGATGAGGCGTGGCTGGAGCCAGGTAGGCCAGCGGTTAGGAAGGTAGCCCTGAATGCGACCCGCGATGCCTCTGGCAGCCTGATATTCGCCACGAGCAATGAGGATTTCTGAGGCAGGGAAATGGGCAAGGCCGCCTGCGTGATCGGTGTGCGGGTGGGTGAGGACGACCCAACGTACGTCACGGGGCGCGATGCCGAGGCGACAGAGTTGTGGGCCTATCTCGTCATCTGGACAGACGGAGAGGCTAGCTGAAAGTCGAAAAAAGGGATGCCAGCGAGGGAAGTAGCTTTTCTCGGCGGTGCGAGCTGTTTCGCCAGTATCGACGACGATGAGACCTTCGGGGTGCTCGATCACCCAGGCATAGATGGGAACTGGCCCAACCCATTCTTTATCGGTGAGGACGTTGAGGAGCCGCTGTACTCCTTGGCCCCGACCGATGTGTTGGGAGGTTTTGATGCGAACGGTTCCTGTTTGAATGGCATGGATGCGGATCATAGTGGTTTCTCTCCTTTTGATTAGTGTGTATTGAGAATGGCTGACTGAGGACGACCCCAAGGGGTTATCCAGGTTATGGTGCGTCCCGCTTCAGGCGTCGAGCGAGAGCGCGACCAGCGGGTTTGTCGCCCACGAATTGCCAGAGGGCGGATACGACAGTGTCGAGTGTGGCCTGATCGTCCCAACTGCTGACGAGGTGAGTGAAGAATTGCTCGATCTGCGCGACCTGCTGGTAGAGATGCTCTCCGCGTTCAGTGAGGGTGAGCGAGACTTTGCGCTGGTCGGTAGAGGATGGGATGCGCTCGACGAGTTCGGCATGGACCATGCCATCGACGAGACGGCTCGGGCTGCCAGCTTCACAGACGAGACGTTCTCCAACTTCGATCAGAGAGAGAGGCTGTGCTTCATGAAGGACGGTGAGCACTTCAGCTTGGGCAGGGGTAAGACCCAGCGGGCGAATCTGCTCGGCGAAGAGACGAGAGCCTTCCCGTTGTGCAGCCAGGATCAGGTAACGTAACTCGTTAGCTCGGTCCATTGAGGTGTGGTGCTCCTTCCAATTTCTGTGACACGACATCGATGATATGTAATTGATGTCGTGTCACTATTATAGTTGAGAATTGATGACATGTCAAGGTTTTTTGGAGCAAGAGTGAGGAAGAAACCAATTGCTCAGAGAAGTTGGCCTCGCAGAAGAAGAGAGCATACACGTTGTCGGGACCAATGGATTGTCTTTGTGTCGTACAATACAAGATGGTTTGCAGTGCACACTCCTTGAAAGTTTCCAGAAAGGAGCCGGAGCGATGACTTACGAACTTATTGAATTGTATATTGATGGCGATTATGCTACCATCACGATGAATTGCCCAAAGAAGCGCAATGCACTCTCGCTCAAACACATGACCGAACTCACCGACGCTTTTCGTCATGTCGGAGATAGTCATGCGTTAGGCGTGATTTTAGCAGCCAATGGACCTGCCTTTTGCGCTGGTCACGACTTCGCTGATATGGTGGGGCAGGATATCACCGCGATGCGCAAACTGCTCAAGGCTTGTACTACCTTGATGGAGACCATCCAGGCCATCCCGCAGCCCGTACTAGCACGCGTGCATGCTATCGCGACTGCGGCAGGGTGCCAGTTAGTAGCAACTTGTGATCTGGCTATAGCCTCCACCGATGCGGCCTTTGCAACCCCTGGCGGCAAAGGTGGATGGTTCTGTACCACGCCCATGGTTGCTGTCAGTCGGAGCATTGGACGCAAACGAGCCCTTGAAATGCTCCTGACAGGCGAGTGCATCGATGCGCAGACAGCGGCTGACTGGGGTTTGATCAATCGGGTGGTTCCCTCCGATCAACTGGTTGGGGAAGCACAGCACTTCTTGGAAGCAGCCACCCGTGGAAGCTTTCTCTCAAAAGGCATCGGCAAACAGGCCTACTATGCCCAAATTGACCTGCCACAGGAGCAGGCCTATCGCTACGCTCTGGAAGTCATGGCTTCCTCTTCGCAGCTCCCTGATGCACAGGAGGGCATGCAGGCATTCCTGCAGAAGCGCCAACCTCGCTTTCAACGCCCATCCAATGAACCCATCTGAGACAGGTTCATGATCGTTTGGAAGTTCTCATATTCTTTATACTTTTCATCCTGTATGACGCAGAATCTCTTCTATGATACCACCTCTTCGTGGTTCATGCTCTTGCTCTCTGGTTGTTGGCTGCGGAGCGCGAGCCAAATTGTCAATGTCCAGGTATTATGCAAACCAATGGTCAGACAGAGCAGATTCGTTAAGCAGAAGCCTATGGCGGCCAGTGGTTCACTGAAGAAGAAACCGATGGCCGTGCCTATGAAGAGCAGGCCTACAAGCAGTGGCAGCAAGAAATGCCAGATCGAATGACGAAGATCGATCTTCTTATTGGTGTGAATCACACGGATACGCCAGAGCACTTGAAGCGCAAGCACAATATTGACGCAGCCCAGTATCGCCAAAGCTCCACCGAAGACGAATGGACTCTGAAGAGGTGTGACTGCCAAACATGAGGCCACTAGGACCTGAAAATAGTAGATCAAGGTGGGAGTTACAAACGTTTGGAGTGCGTCGGCTACTCCTTTCATCGCAAGATTGGTCCCGATCGAGATGGCAACAAAGAGCAGTCCTATCAGAGTAGCCGCCGCCGCCCCTGTAAGCATAGAGAAGTTTTGCCAGTCGTGCAGAACAGGCATAAGTGTCATCATCCCCGTCTCTCTTCAAAATTCCCTTTCATTCTACCATATTGAGCATTTCGGCTGAGGTTAGGGACTCCAGTTGGAGGAATGATCTCACAGAACGAGAGGGGCACCTGAGATCGACGAACTCTTTGTCAGGGAGCCGCGTACCGTCAGGCTCCCTTTCCTAGCTCCTTTCGCGAACTACTCGCCTTGCACATCGATCGGGTGCCAGGGGGAGCTAAAACTCCTGGCGCGTAGGCCGGAACAGGATCTCGTTCACGTCCACTTCCTCTCCTGCTTGTCGGCAGGCGGACCATAGGCAAAGCTCATGCCCATGCAGCCGAGCCCGAGGGCCGAGACTTCTAAGTTACTTTTTCCAAGTGTGCGCTTCTGCATGTTCTCCACGTTGAATCATCTTTGGTCACTCATGATGCCTCATAATCCCATCTCTTGCGGTGCGGCGAGTGCAGCCTATCGCGTGGGGTACCAGAACGCCTCCCACTTCAATCGAGAGTACAAAAGCCTCTTCGGCGTTCCACCGATGCGTGACGTGCAACGGCTGCGGGAAGAGGCGCAGGATCGCGCTGGTCTATGAGAAAGACGAGAAACACTCTGCAGGCTGATGAGAGATTGCTACATGGATCTTACATCAGAAGCAGGTCAAGATCACCAGACGGAGGGAATGAAACGCGAGGTGACCTGGGCTAGATAGGCATCATAGCTAGGCAGATTCTCTTGCAACAGACGTTCCTCCAGCACTGCACGCCTGATAACGAGGCCGATGAGTACCAGAGCAAGTACGAGTCCAAACACCGATCCTATTAGTTAGGACTCTAATATGGCTTGTTCCAGCGTCAGCTTGCGTCCCTCAGCCCAGGCAGCCTGGAAGGTCGCCTCATCGAGTTGAGCACGCACAGCGGCGATCATGCCATCTATCTCCCATTTGTCATTCGGTTGGTAGGCGGCCCCCAATGTCTCCAAGGCTCTTTCTGATGCACCGAGCAAACGTGCGGCTAGCTGTGGTCGGCCCGACACACCAATAGCTCCTGCGAGTATCGCCAGAGCCTTTGCCAATTCAAGTCTGTTGTTCATTGCGCGTGCTAACAGTAGCCCCTGGCGTCCCAGGTCTCTGGCTTGTTCAGCTTTGCCTTCATGCAGAGCAATGAAGGTAAGGTTATGGTATATATAGGCAATCCTGCGTGTTTCTCGCGTCTGCTGGGATATGGCGAGATATTCCTCATATGCGTGCTTAGCACGGTCATTATCATCGCCACTGAAACGGACTATTTCTTCGATGATGTTAAGCACCTGTGCAATTCCCGGTTGATGATTCAGGTTGCGGAACAATGCTAGACTCTCTTGAAAGATAGGCATGGCCTCTTGAGGTTCTTGCAACATGGTGGAACCCAGCAAAGCGAGCGCCCAGGCCATATTGAGCTGATCTCCTACATTGCGGGAAATATCGAGCGCTCTCATAAACAGGGATTTTGCTGCATCGAGATCGTAGGTGGTCTTCCAGTAGAGTGTTGGTATGCTCTCTGTTCCTGTTGGTAACCTATCTTCTGGAGAGCATGGCTTCTCTTACCAACACTTTAGCAGAAGACCACCGACTTTTGTATAAAGGCTTTTTTTCTAGTAATCCCAGAGCATTTCTGATGACGAAAGTTATCAGCCTGCTCGTAACCCTTACCCTAGCTCTACTGCCCTTTGACAGTACTTTGATGGCTTTGGCATGTCACACTTCTACAGGAGATGCAAATTCGACTAACGGATCAGCAGGAAAGACACAAGATGTGTTTGTTCTCCTAAAAGAGTTTTTAATCACATCTTCTATTACAACCTTTGCCCAAGGCGTCCATTACCGTTTCTTCATTGCCAATGGGGGAACAATGATGCACGATTGAAGCGACGTGCCGCGTCAGATTATGCAACATCCTAGACGGAAGGGTTGCAGACTGGTCCACCGCAAGACCGGTCAACCACAAGTTGAACTAAGAGAGGTAAAATATATATGACGAATCATCATCATCCATCTCCCCAGGTCAAAGCGACTCGTGCGCTCGTGATCGGAGGGGGTATTGCTGGTTTGATAGCCGCACGCGTACTTTCTGACTATTATGATCAGGTCCAGATTGTTGAAAGAGATCTCTTGCTAGAACAACCAAATCTGCGTGCTGGCACGCCTCAAGCATTCCATATCCACCGTGTAGTGGGTCGTGGTCAATCATGTCTGGATCGCCTCTTCCCCAATTTCACCTCCGAACTTATAGAACGTGGAGCAGTTTCTACGAAAAATAAAAAAGTGCAGGTCGTGAATTTTGCCGGTCACTTCATAGTCCCGGCTGAAGAAGAGGCAAGTGTTAGCAGAGCATTGCGAGAGTGGACCATTCGCCAACGCGTTCAGGCAATTTCCAACGTCTCTTTCTCTACCGGTCTGGATGTCGTTGGATTAAACAGAGACGCGGAACATACACGGATCACTGGTGTGCATGTCAGGCAACGTGGTCAGATGGAACAACCATCACTTCTGGAGGCTGATCTCGTCATTGATGCGAGTGGCTACTCCACGAAGCTCACCCAATGGCTACAAGCCTTAGGGTATGACGTGCCAGAACCTGAACGCCTGACATCTGATATTGGTTATAGCTCACGCTACTACAAAGTGTCTCCTCAATTTGCACAAGAATGGGCTGGAATACGGATAGCTGGCCAACCTTCTCTGGGAATCAGAACGGCCAATGGCCATATACTATCAGATAATACGTGGGGAATCATCTTCTTTGGAGCTGCTGGACACTATCCTTCCACTGACCCTGACAAATTCGATCAGCAACTACGCCAGATCACAGGTCCGCAGTTAGCCGATATGCTGCAGACAGAAGCGGAACCCATCACGCCCATCCGAGGATTTCGCGTCGCAGAATGTATTCTTCAAAACTTTGATCAAATGGCAAACTGGCCAGCAGGCTTGTTGGTCATTGGAGATGCATTCTGTAGGCTGGATCCCATCTATGCTCACGGAATAAGCGTTGCAGCGCTGCAAGCGGAAATGCTTGCCACACACCTCAAAGAGCAACAACGCAACCCTCAACGAGATTTCGAGCTTCGCGTGCTGAAGTCGATGCGGGAAGCTGCCCAACCAGCATGGTGGCTCGATGCTATCATAGATCTATCCTGGGCGGGTGTCACATACAGTGGACAGGAACCACCAAAAGCGGTAACATTGCTTCAGCGCTACCTTGAGCTGTACATCCAAGAGGCAACAAAGAATATGATAGGGTATTTGAAGCAGGAAAGCTCTGACGAGAATACTCCACCTCCTCCACCTGATCCCTTCTCGATACAACCGTCCATTCTCTCTTACGTACTTGTGATTGATCTGGTTCTCTCTCCCAACGTCATTTTTAATGCGATCACTTATCGTCTGCTCTTGGACGTCGAAGCTAAGCAGGAGGGGCCACATCTCCTACAAAATATAACTGAGCAATATAAATCATCATTGGAAAAAATTCTAAACGAGGTTATCCCCCATTTTTCTCTGCCTTTTATGAGTCAACCGGCTGATGCCGTAGCCGATTAGGCCTAAGCTATCCTTACATAAGTGGTGAAGGCTGTTAAGAGGATCTTTTGAGTTAAGAAATGTCTCCTCATCCTTACAAAATGAGGGAGCATCGCGATAGTCAGAGCAGTCTGAGCTAAACAGGAAAACCGCAAACGGTTGCATCTGGTTGATGAAACCTATGAGCGCTATACTTCTCTGACTGCGAAAGGGAGAATCATACCATGGAGATGAACGAATTTCGTGTTCTTGGCCACGAGCTGGTTGATTGGATTGCCGAGTATCTTGAAACTGTTGAGGGCCGCCTCCTCTTTCCAGTGGTCACTCCTCGAGACCTGGACGAACTCTTTGCCGAACCTCTCCCGCAGGATCCATCGCCCCCAGATCAAGTCTTTCGAGATCTCAAAGAAAAGCTCGTCCCCAATTGTTGTCACGTCAATCATCCGGGCTACTTTGGCTTCATCACCTCGACGCCTACCCCGATGGGGATTCTCGCTGACTTGCTGTGTTCTGCTCTCAATCAGAACGTCGGTGTATATTCGATTGGTCCCGGCGCTGTTGCTTTGGAATGCCGGACAGTTCGCTGGCTAGCAGATTTAGTTGGCTATGGTGATAGTGCAGGTGGTCATCTGACCAGTGGGGGAACGATGGCGAACTTCGTTGGGTTAAAGCTTGCCCGTGACTGGGCCTCTGACAACCGAGCACAGCATGAGGGTATTCGCAATCACTGGGCCATCTATGTCTCAGAAGAACGTCATGTCTCGCTCGACAAAGCGGTGGACGCTATAGGCGTGGGCAGGGAATCGATGCGAAAACTCCCAGTCGACGACGAGTTTCGTATCCGACTCGACGCCCTAGAAGATGCAATTGCCTCTGATCGGCAGCATGGCATCCGGCCAATGTGTATCATCGGATTGGCAGGAACCACCAATACCGGCGCAGTTGATCCACTTGAAGCACTGCGGCAACTGGCTGATCGCGAGCAGGCCTGGTTCCATGTGGATGCCGCGTATGGCGGTGGCATGCTTCTTTCCCAGAAGTGGCCTAGGCTGCTTCAAGGCATACAACTGGCAGATTCCATTACGATTGATCCGCACAAATGGTTCTTCGCGCCTCTGGATGCTGGAGCGTTGCTTGTGAGGGAACGGGCTCAGTTAAGGAGGTCGTTTGGGATGCAAACCGCCTATTTGCTGGATGAAAGTGACCTAGAAAATGAACGCTTTCAGTACTATATTCACAGCTTTGAGCAGTCCCGTAGATTCCGGAGTCTCAAAGTGTGGATGAGCTTTAAGCGATATGGGAGCAAACAAATTGGCCAGTGGATCGATGCCAATGTTGAGCAGGCCAAATACCTCGCTCTGCTGTGTGAGCAGCACCCCAATTTTCAAGTAGCAGCTCAGCCTCTCATGTCAGCAATTTGTATCCGCTATCAGCCTCCCAGTGTAGATGAGGGCCTACTCAGTAGGCTGCACGCCGAAGTTGCAAGACGCATCGAAGATGGTGGGCAATTCTGGATTACCACGACGCAACTGAAGGGGAAGTCATGGTTTCGCATCAATCCCGTCAACTTTCGGACGCGTTTAGATCACATGGAGGCACTCTTAGCGCTATTACAACGTGAATGTGAGCTGGTTCACTTATCTTGGGCGAAAAACGAACAGAGTTGATCAGTTTGCAAGAAGCGCTCGATGGCACCTCGTTTGCCAAGTTCTTCTCCGTCAGTGCAATAGCGAAGACTCATTGAGCTTGATAATGCCCTATGATCTGAGCTTACAGGACGCTTATTTTGCACTGACAGGTTCTTCAAATAGAGAAGAACCTTTCTAGCATCTAAAAGATGCCAAAAATCGAATTGTCTTCAAATGAAGAGGGAAAAGACTCCTATTGATCGCACGAAGGCTTTTCGTCTTATAAAGCTGTGATACGCTGCTTAAGGTGGTCTACCTTATACAGCGTATCACAGGCATTGAATGCTACTGGAGAGGTGAGGAATCTGGAACCTGCAGCCCAGCATTCTCTAACACATCGAGCGAGAGTGCGGACCAATCCATCTCAGCACGTCCTTTGGCTATGCCTGCCAGCAAGCGGTCATGCAGCAAGCTTGCCAGAGGCATCGGCATCGTCTCTTGTTCGGCGAGGTCTCTGACCAGATTGATATCCTTCAAGCCCAATGTCTGTCGAAGTCCGGCGGGGGTATGACGTTTCTGGGCAATCATCTCGCCGTAGCCCTGATAAATGGGAGTTGAGAACAGGGTGTGTGTGAGCATATCAATGACGGCTGAACGGTCAATGCCACTCTTCTCTGCCAGAGCCAATGCTTCGGCCATCGCCTCCATTGCAGAAAGGATCAAGAAATTGCCACAGAGCTTGACAATGTTAGCTGCACCTGGATCTTCACCAAAGTCGAAGAAGCCCTGCCCTAGCGCCTTGAGGACAGGTTGGACTCGCTCTTTGGCATGCTGTGGGCCTGCCAGACAGATCCAGAGTTTCTGGGTGGCAGCCGCTTCAGGTCGTCCGAAGACGGGGGCTGCTAGGTAGAAGCAGCCGTAGAGGGCATGAAGTTGTGCAAGCTTGTGCGATGTCTCAGGCGAGACGGTACTCATAGAAAGGTGAATGCCACCTGATCCTAAATGGTCAAGAAAGCCCGGGCTCGCGACAATCTCTTGCAAGGCCTGATCATTGGCCAGCATGCTTATCACAATGCCTCCTTTAGTGACCGCCTCGCTTGGCTGATGCGCCAGTCGAGCCCCCTTTGTCGTCAGGACATCTGCTTTGCTCAAGGTACGATTAAAAACGGTGAGGGAATAGCCTGCCTTGAGAAGGCTGTTTGCCATAGCCTGTCCCATATTGCCAAGGCCAACAAAGCCAATCATTTTGCTCATCATAGCTCCTCTGTCACGATCATGCAACCAATGAGTAACTCCACAAGGAGTCACTGTTGTTCCCAAGCTACATGCTCTCGCCTGGGCTTTGCTTGCCATTAACATGTCTCAAGAGGATTGTATCATAGCTGCCAATTCCATCGTGCGTACCATTGGTGAACCCATTCTTCCTATTTATTACCGTCATTCAGCGACAGACCCAGTGCTGAAGGCGGAGGATCTTTGGCAGGCACTTCTCCTTGCGGTAAAGAAGGTAGAGATTTATTTCTATTCTTTCATGCTCCACATTTATATCTACTTTATAATATAATAATTCTTTTTTAAGATTCGGATGAACTATTCTTCTTCTATAAATTTATCATTCAAATCTAAAAACCTATCTGGCAGCGGAGGTAGAGTTTGACTATCTGGCAGCGGAGGTAGAGTTTGACTATCTGACCGCGGAGATAGAGGTCTACTGTCTAGATGCTCTTTATATCTGCCTTCATACTTAGAAAGTTCCTCTTTATAAGCATTTATTCTACTCAGGTAATTTTTAAATCCTTTACTATCAAAGGGTTTAAGCTCGCGAAGCTCTATTGCCAACTCATGCTTTGATGATAGTATTTCTCTTCTTATATGATCTAAATACATATCTTCTGACCAATAATCTGAAATTCCTTTTTCAATATTTTGGGGTAAAGTGGTCTGAAGGCGTTGATAATCAGGGAAAGAAGGCGCTTCTGGCCTAGATTCATCCAAATGATAAGTTTTTCCCGCCCCTAATTTTTGAGATAATACATTTCGACGAACTATTTCTGTTATAAAACTTCTTTCGCCATATTTATTGCCAATTTCATAAAAACAGATGATGCACGTTTACTCTATAAAGCTTGTAAATCATCGATTCTCTCATGTATCAAGGATATTTCCTTTGTATTGGCTTCCAAATGCATTTCAAGCAATCCTATCCAGATGCTAGACTTCCATTCTCTGACAGTCAGCTGTGCTCTCTCAAACGTAGTATGACCTCCTAGTTTAGTATTTTCTCTATGCTGTTTCAGGCTCAATTCCTGCTTACGTGCTTTTTCAATTTGCTTTTTGAATTTTTTTTGCCTTTTAAGAGGTAGCTCAAGTTTGTGAAGCAGTCTTTCTTGTTCGTCTCCCTCATAACTTTTCTCTGTTTCTGATGGTGGATAAAAACTCTTGCTCGCTTCTGCGCTTGCCTGTAATTGTGCATCTGGCCCTTGCTTAAACAACGAGCGTGCAACGTCAAGCGATCGTTGTTTTTGAGTTGCATCTGACCTTCTTCGCCATTCATGTAGATTATCTGGGCCTTGTGGAGGTGTAAGATGTCTGTCCATCGATTTCTCCTTACTCACTCCAGTGTAAACAACAGCTCGGCAAGACGTTCTTTTGCTTTCGACTCTTAAGAATCATCTCGACTAAAGGATACTTGGGAGGAGAATTTTTTTCTAGGGACAAAGCGGACAACTTGATGCGAAAAGCGGACAGCTTCTGGAGAAGAAGAGGCAAGTGAGAAGCAAATGCTGTGCAATTTTCCAGTTACGCAATACACTTCAATAATGATAAACTGGTTGTCGCAGGTTCGAATCCTGCTGGACGCGTTTATAAGTCTGGAGCCGCTTCTAAACTGCTTTCCCGACCTGCGATTTGAGGATGTTCGATGCTTCTATCCTCTGAGAAACCGTTAGTCGGCAACCCGCTAACCGATTGTCGGACGTATTTATCCGTATCCCCAGAAGTTGTTCCCTTTGTCCTCCATGTTGTCCTTAGATGTCCTGGAGAAGTCCTATCTTGTTTAAGTATACTTGGCAGAGAAGATCAGTTTGGCAAGGATCTTTCAGTGAGGAAGTGGTGGTCTCGATACCCATAAACACTTTTGAAAGGAAGAATATAATGCAACATATAATGAAACTATTACAATGGGGGTCGCCAATTATTGCCGCGCTTATCGTTGGGCTAGCTATTTTGATGGGACAACTACCTATCGCTAGGGGTCGTCCCTCCATCGATGCACAAGGATATCATTTTACCAGCTATACCTACGAGAGTATACAACATGTCATCTTCATTGGCCCAAACAATCATATCAATGAACTCTACTATGGTCCGAACCTGAATTCTGGTCAGTGGTGGCATACTGATCTGACGCAGACTGCGACGAATGATGGCACTATTACTGCAGCACCGGGGACTGCTCTGGTTGGCTATAGCGATAGTACGCAACATGTCGTCTTCTTTGGTTCGGATGGTGACCTCCACGAATTCTGGTCTACTGGCAATCCTGTCACGTGGAAAGACACTGACCTGACCAAATCAATAACTGGCCTTTCTAAGGCTGCACCAAAAAGCCCTCTGGTCGGTTATATCTGGCAGGGAGCAGAACATATTATCTACATTGGCTCGGACAACCATATCGACGAACTCTCCTATGTTGGTCAGTGGAAGTTCAACGACCTGACGAGCAACGGGAATCCTTGTGCTGCACCGGGAAGTGGTCTGGCAAGCTATGTCTGGCAGAGTGATGGTTCGCAACACGTCATCTATATTGATGCAAGTAATCACATCCAAGAGCTCTGGTCTACCTCGAATACAGGCCCGTGGAGTCGTACTGACTTGACGAACAAAACTGAGGCTCCATCAGTAGGATCAAACAGTGCTCTGACTGACTACGCCGAGGAAATACGGGAACATGTTGTCTATATTGACACGAATACTCATATCCACGAACTCGTGTATAACTCTTCTACCCTGACTTGGAGCAGCAATGATCTGACGAACGCTGTATCTAACGCTTCTAATATCCCAGCAGCAAAAAGTGCTCTGGCTAGTTATAGTGACAGTGTGCAACACATCATCTATGTGGACTCAAGCAACCACATCCAAGAACTTTGGTCTCCCACGAGTACGGGTTTGTGGAACCTTACTGACCTGACGAATACAGCAATGAATTCTAGCGCGGCAGTGCCGGGAAGTGATCTCGTTAGCTACATCTGGCTGGCTAATGGGACGCAACATATCATCTACATTGGCTCGGACTATAACATTTATGAAGTCTGGTCTACCTTACAGCCGGGCTCATGGCAGGGACATAACATAACAATAGCATGGCCTGTAGATAGTGGCTCATTTGTGAATAATAATAGCTCGCGTCAGAGCCCTCGCTAGAAGTTGTGTTGGTGCTCTCAAATGATCTCAAGATTGTCAAAGAATATATTCCATCTCCCTCTTCCTAGAAGTTGTTCCCTTTGCCCGAGAGTTGTTCCCAAGATGTCCTGGAAAAATCCTTTTGCATTCAGTATGCTTAGCAGGTGAAGATCTTCGAATGGAGATAGAGGGATTGGAGAAGGACAGAGAGGATATGCAAAAATTAGAGACGTCCCCAGATCGAAAACATGGTATTATGCCGAAACAAGAACAAGCAGAATGGTATCTTGAAGGTGTCATAAAAAGCGCTCTTGCACAGCTTGATAATGTCATGAAGGATCGGCACTTCCGTCGTAATGAGCATGTCCTTACCTACCAGAAGGACCTTGA
>DASYAN010000554.1:0-13185 GCA_036501345.1 Ktedonobacteraceae bacterium | reverse complement strand
GAACGCAAGAAACCTGAGCATTATCATGCTCCTCCTTTGGAACTTGACTTGAACTTTCATCACATCATTGCTCTGGTCGATCAGGATTCACACCGACCCGTTCTTCTCTTCTGAAAAAGTCATCCCCAGCAGGACAGGTCAGCCAGCCTGAGGGAGTTCTTGGAGGTCGACGCGATAGCCGAGGCGTTCAAGGCGACGAACCAGTTGTTTCTCGATGACTTGACGGTCACGCTCATCAAAGAAATTGCTCCCGAGATCTTGATAGGGCTTCTGTTCAAGCAGCACATGATAGATGATAACCAGAATGCTATGGGCGACGGCCATGGCCGCACGCTTTGCTCCGCGCCGACTGGCGATGCGGCGGTATTGGACTGCCAGATAGCTCTTCTTACTGTGGGCCGCCGCATGAGCAACCTGGACCAAGAGGCGTCGCAACCAAGGATTGCCTTGGCGGGTCTTGCCACTGAAGCGCTTGCCTGCACTTTCATTATTTCCCGGACAGACCCCAGCCCAAGATGCAAGGTGGCGGGCAGAAGGAAACTGCCCCATATTCAGACCGATTTCTGCCAGGATCCCTTGGGCTGCTCGTTCACTGATACCTGGAATACTGCAAAGCAACTCCATAGCTTGGTGCCAACTGAGGAGCTGTGTTGCTCTGCCACAGAGACCCGACTCGCTAGCCTGGATAGCCCGCTGGATATCTTCATCCCTTTGGGCTCGGCTGCCCTCTGCTGGTTGGCTGGTGCTTGAGGGGCTCATTGGCCCGTCTAGCAGGCTTGGTCCAACCACCTGATCGTTTGTGCCAGAGCTTACAGACTCCTGAGTCGGTTTGGTCGGCTCTGGCTTCTCTTCTTTGGACGGGACAATTTGCGGCTTCTCTGTGATTGGATCGGTCTCAGGCCCTCCAAAGCGGTTGGCGATTTCCTGGCTCACCCGTTTCATAGCCGCATCCAGGTTCTCAATCTGCTTGAGCTGTTCACCCAGCATGAACCGATGATGAGCACTGACTTGGCCTGTGAGGGCTCTTTCCAGTTGCTCCTGGCTGGCTCGGACGCGTCCCACAGCGAAACTGGCGAGTCGATGAGGATCGGTTTCCCCATTGGCCAGTGCGTGCAAGATCATGCGTGCAGCTTTGCCCATCACATCGCTGACCACATCCCCCAATTTGATATTGGTATCCTCCAGCGTCTTCTGGAGTCGGTTGACTTCGCGAACACGCTCTTCTCCCAGACGCGTACGGTAGCGTGTCAGTTCTCGCAATTCCCGCTGATCTGTTGATGGAATAAAACTCGCTTTGAGCATTCCAAGTCGGAAAAGATCAGCTATCCACTCGGCATCTTTGACGTCCGTTTTGTGTCCTGTCAGTGCCTTGACGTACTGCGGGTTGACCACCAGTAGCTCAAAATACCCTTCTAGCAGGTTATATACTGGTTTCCAATACACACCTGTTGATTCCATGGCGATATGGCCACATCCTGCTTCTTTTAGCCAATCACGCATTTGCAAGAGATCCTGTGTCTTCGTCGGATAGGTGCGAATCTCTTTGTGAATCTCTCCATCTGGCCCTGTGGTGATCAAACAAGCTTTCACATCCTTCTTATGGATATCCAAGCCTGTGCAGCACTGGTAGACAATCTCCATCTCTGTTCTCCTCTTCTGGGGCTTCAGCCCGTTGTCTGCAGACGTCCAAAGCTTGGGTGGGGTGCTACCAAGATACTCTTCTGCGTGCTTCCCACGAGCACACCCTGCTCATGCTTGCAACAATGGGTGGTGCCTGACCTCACCCCGATCAGTCTTATTTGCTGGCTCGCAGCACAAATGAAAAAGCCGATCTCTGTGCTCCAACGTCCACCCCTCATTCTACCATTTTTCATCCAGGGTGGTGGAGCCCATCCATGAGGGTCTTATTTGAACAGTATTGCGGGGTACCCCATTCATCAGATTGCTGTCGTGTTGTGAAGTCTTTTGCATTTGGGTTTTTCCTTTCACTATCTTCTTTACGGATTGGCATCGGTTGCTTCCAGATTAACGACAATTGGTTCCTAGCCAGTGCGCACAATCACCCATTGTGAAGGAATGTCTCCGGCATTTCTTTCTTTGTGCGGCACAAAGGGTGGCACATAGATGAAATCGCCCGCCGTGGCATTAGTCTGGAACTCTAGGTGATCGCCCCAGATCATCTGGATACTCCCCGTAACAACGTAGATGATCGTTTCCTGATCACCATGATGGTGTTTGCCAGTTCCGACGTGTGCCTCTACATCTGTGACACCTGCCCAGACCCCCTTGGTCTCAGCTAACTGCTTGGAAACTGCTGAGACGCGCCGCATTCCTGCTGTCTGCGGTGTATTGCTATCAAACTGGTCAGGTTTGATGACACGCACTGCCCTTTGCCAGGATGATTGTTCGGTCTGCTGTGAACTCATAGAGATACTCCTTCTCCTTTTCTTCTGCTTGCATGAGAATGCCCATGCATATCCTCCGAGAGACACTATTTTACACAAACGCGTACCCTGCCTATGGAACAGGGCCTTCCAAAAAATGAACGGTCTACACTTGTGCCACGCCGCCATCCACAAACAATTGCGTTCCCGTGATGTAGCTACTGTCGTCGGAGGCGAGAAACACCACAGCCTTGGCAATCTCGTCGGGTGTGCCGACTCTGTCAAGCGGAATACTCTCGGCTATCATCTTCAAGCTTTGCTCGCCCCCTCCTCTAGCAGCCATTACGTCTTCCAGTGCGGGTGTCTCGATGAAGCCTGGGCTCACTGCATTCACGCGAATGCGACGATCCTTTAAGTCCATGGTCCATGTCCGCGCCAATGAACGCACGGCGGCTTTGGTGGCGCTATACACACTCTGCGCTGGCAACCCTTTGCTGGCGGCGATGGACGCATTCAAGATGATCGAGGCACCATCCGGCAGCAGCGGAAGTGCCTTCTGGACCGTGAAAAGGAGGCCTTTCACATTGGTATTGAACATTGAGTCATAGTGCTCCTCAGTGATCTTGCCCAAGGGAGCAATCTTGGCAACACCAGCATTGGCGAACACACTATCGAGCTTGCCTTTCTCCCGCTTGATGTGTGCAAAGAGGCGATCAAGATCGGCAAGGTTCGACACGTCTCCTTGGACGCCGATCACATTCCTTCCGATCTCTTTTATTGCCGCTGCTAACTCCGGTTCACGCCGTCCCGTGATGAAAACGGAGGCACCTTCATTGACAAACTGCTTCGCTGTCGCCAAACCGATGCCGCTAGTGCCGCCGGTAATAAGGGCCATTTTTCCTTCAAGCTTTCCCATGTCTTTCTCCTTCGTCATCATTTTTTCGCTGTTCTTTGCCAGCGTCCACGCTCTGCTCTGCCAGTGCCTCACGCCGGGATCGAGGCTGTGTGGAAAGAGAAACTCGATCCGCTCTTGAAGGGGCTCGATGTCTGCCTCTCTCCTTAGCCGAGAAGGTCTGCGATCCGATCAATTTGCTCGATGTCCGTGCTCCACGTAAAGAACACCACCTCATCTGTACCAATCTGCTCAAGCGCGTGCCTGGTGTCCGAGAGTTGCTGCTGCGTTGTAAGCAGCGTTGCAGATTTGGATGCGGCGAAGGAAGGAAGAACGGCATAGTAGTCCAGAACGTTCTTCTGCCCTTGCCCACTATCGTGCGTCTCAAGCGCGATATCGATCTGGGCGACAAGACGTGGCTTGCCAGCCCTGCCAGCTTCTTGCCAGCCCTGCTCAACAGCACGAAACATTTGGTCAATCTGCTTGATGTCGTTTATTGCCGTGATGATGCCATCAGCATAGCGAGTAACTCGTTGGATTGTTCTCGATGAGAATCCACCAAGCAGCAGTTCAGGTCCATCTGTCTGGATGGGGCGAGGCCCAATTGGCCCCACATTGGCATGCACCCTTTGGCCAGCCCAGATCCGTTTCATTTGCTCCAGTTGCTCTTCCAGCCGTTTGCCGCGCTGTTCATATGGGACGCCTGCGGCCAGATAATCATCTTCTCTTCCACCAAGACCCAGTCCAAGGGTGAGACGGCCCCTGGAAAGGATATCCAGGGTTGCGCTTTCCTTGGCAAGCAGGGTGGCATTGCGGATGGGAGCGATCAAGACTTCTGTCATCAGGCGTACACGCGTGGTGAGAGCCGCTGCTGCAGCCAACGTCATGAGTGGTTCAAAATTGGAATAGACCACGCGATCGAGGACACTCAGGGTGGAGAAAGGACCAGCGTCCACCCGTCTGACCCATGCATAAAACTGGTCTGGTGACTGTGTTGTCGGAGGAAGGCTTAATCCTATCTTCATCGTTCTTGCGCTCCATTCTTTCCAGACAATGCTCTGATCGTAGCACGAAACGCTATCGGCAAACGTTTCTCTGCTTTGAGCCTCTGTTTCAAGCGTTCTCAAAAGCTGGTGCTTTCTCCCGTGCTTTTGGTAGGACAGGTGGAGGCGCTTAGCGTTCACCCTTATACGTCGACGACTAGCCAAAAAGCGCTCGCAACCGCTGCCTTGGATTGAATTTGAAGACCCAGCTTTTGAGGTTGACCCGCTTTGATAGAGTCGAGGAAGGGAAATGTGAGACACTTGGCTGGAGGAGGCAACGTCTAAAGAACAGTGAGTCTACATCCAGAAATTCGATTAAAAGTAGATTTAAATGATATAAACAAATAAAAAGTGTAAAGCATAAGCAATATGACATGGTAAGATAAAATGCAATTAAAATTTGCGGATGGATAAATTTGTTCATATATAGTAAATTTGTATTCTTCATGGAAAATAAAATTAATTTGAACAAAATAGCACATTAGATACGAATCGAATTTCTTTGAGCCACCTGTTTTATGCTAGATTAGCAAACTGGGGTTGAGACAAGGTGAGAGGAAGAGATTATTCTCACTCCAACGAAGCATGCCTCACCCCAAGATTACTTTTCTAGGATATTTCCAATCGATCCTTGCACGCACTGCATCAGCCGCTTGCCGATCGGACAGGTTCTCTACAAATTGCATCACGGTGACTAGGGCCAACCGCCACGGAGCTTGGGCAGGCTGTCCTTCCTTGGGAAACAAGTCCACAAAATCTTCATCGGTATAGATGCTGCCCAACACGTCGCGCATCTGCATAGAGAGATTTCCCTTGGAGAATACTGTTCGTGCTACTCGGGCGGTTTCTTGAGGGACTGGACAGATCGCTTGTGGTTTGAGTGACATTGGTGTTCTCCTGGTGGCTCTCCTTCTCCTGTTGTGTCTTCCTTTTCTTGTTTCTCTCTTTCTTTATCGTCACGTTTTCAGGGATTCGCCAGCGGTATCAAAAGTGTGCATGAACCAAATGGGTTCACTCCAGATCAGGATGCCTCTCATGAGAATGCCAACGCCACTGATCATAATAGCCCATGCCCTGGACTTGCCGACGCTCAACGCTTGGCTGCCAACTTCTCTTTGAATACTGCTGATAAGAGTGATGACATCGCAGCCATCTGTAGCTTACACACCGGGACCTTCAAAGGCACAACACCGAGCGGACAAGCCGTTCTCTCTGGCCAAGTTCTCGGCTATGGGCAAATCGATCACCTGCTCACCTCCGCACAGGACCTTGCCAGTCATGACAAAGCCAACACAGCTGGCAAGCTGACCAGTGGCAACGCACGGACCTATCTCGCTGCTGTACTCCAGAGCTGTGGAACAACGCCCTTAGCTGCGTGCATCAATGGACATCTCCCCAGTTCCCAGTCCACCCCGACGGCAAGCAGTACCAAAGAAGAGACTCCCAATGGGACCAGTCATGCTAATGGCAATGGGACCAGTACAGACAATCACAGCTCTGACAACAAGAATACCGGGGGAAAACCCACCAGCACGCCGACTCCCCATTCCTAGCTGCTGATGGCAGGTCGACCTCTTGAAGAAGTGTGGAGGAAAAAAGTGAGGGAGGCTCCTTTGGTTTCCAAAGTGTTTGGAGCCTCCGCTTCTCTGGGCAAAGGGATGAGAAGAGGGTATGGCCTTGTCATCATTCCGCCTGCGCGTCCTTTTTTCTCGGTGGTACGCTGCCACTAACTTGGGGCAAATTGGGAGACTGACACAATGTCGCAACCACGGTGCCAATCCCAGCGCGGCCTGAGTTATTGGCAGAGCCCGGATTCGTCTTGACAATGACAATGGAAGCAGTATTGCCTGAAATGGTGTTTTGGGACTTCGTCACGGTACTGGCTACGATCACGGCCATATAGGATGGCGCACTTATTGGCGGTTTCGTGCTCTTGCCAGGACCAGCTGTCCAGGTATTTCCGCAAGAGGGTGCTGTCGTGCTCAGGGCCGTGGCAAAGCCTTTGAATGCAGCCGGGGCAGAGCCACCTGAGAGGGTATTCAGTTTCTGCCATTGTGCCCCCCACCATGTGAGAGGGGTGTTTGGTAAAGCAGAAGCGACGGTCCGGTCACCCAACACAAAAGAACCGCTCGACAAGAACGTAAAAATCACGACGGGCTTGCTCTCTTTGGCGGATGGAGAGCGTGTATCCCCAGTAAAACTGGCAGTGACCGTGGTTGGCCCCAGTGGTGCTGAGATTGAGGTGATCACGCACTTGGCTGTTCCACTGGCATCCGTGGTTCCTGTGCAGCTCTGACTGCCCACACTCACAACGACTCCCCGTCCGCTAAGAGGAAGAGTACCATTGGCCTTCAGCACGGCTGAAAGTGCGATGGGTTGCCCTTGGGCAAGAACCGTTGGTCCTATATAGGTGAGTTGAGTGAATGGGAGTCCCGGTGAGGAAGCAAAAACAGTCCTTGGAAGAGGTGATGTTATCCCAAGAAAGACGAATAAGCAAGTAGCGATGATTTTCCTCATGGTTTCTTCCCTCCTTTTCGGGAGAAGCGTGATGACGCGACGAGTCATCACGGAAGGCACTCCTCAGGTAGGAGTGTGAGCTAGAGGCGGACTTCTCTCAAAAGTCCTGTGTCAACACAAAACCGACATGACAGCGGTCTTGGGAAAGATTGAGCCCACAGAGAGTCATGGCCCTTCAAAGGTGAGTATAGAAGAAGATGGCACATTGGTCCAGAGGAAAAGAGGGACAAATCGTGGGAATGACAGCTTCTCGTCCATCACCCTCCAAAGGACCACCCATCATCACCCTCCAAAGGACCAATTTCGTTGGAATTTCTCTGTCCTCGTAGTTCTATTGGGCCTTCTCTCAAGCGGGTCAAGGTCAGTTGTGGCCTTGCCCCGATTTTGGAGGGTCGCAGAAGAGAAACCTGGTACACTCTAGGAAGGAGAGTCACCTAGCAAAACAGTAACCAAGTATACCAAGGAATTGTGGGGGTTGTTTTGACTGCGTATCAGTCATGCGAACGTACAAACACTTATTCACGCTTTATAGAGTATCACAGTTATCTCTTTTGACGCTAGAAAAGCATCCAAAAGTCGTATGAGAGTTTCTTGACCAGAATCAGATTTCCATGACGCTCGACACCTCTTCACTTCTTCTCCCAACCTTCCGAGAAAATGCCATGACACCTCTTCACACTCTTCTTGCTCCTCAAGATCTTTCGTTGCTGTCATGGTTGATGTCAAGCAAGAGAAAAGACACCATCAAAAGAGTGAAGGAAATCATGTCAGTGCGCCACTGAAAAGGCTTCATAAAGCTCGTCAGTAATTTCTAAAGCCCCGGTGACTATTGAATCGCATAATCTTACATAAACGGCCCAAGTGCTCTCTGTTCTCTTTCTAGTTATTGTACCAGTTATTCTTCTGTAGGAAGATAAAGTTTATATTTGAGATAAAAATCTCTTTATTGTCTTCTGGAAGAATAAATTGTGCTACTGTGTTATTTTTCTCGGCACAGAGAAGAATACCAATTGGTGGATTTTCATCAGAAGTTGTTATCTCTCGTTTATAATAGTTCACATACATTTGCATCTGTCTACTATCCTGGTGTGTCAGCTTCCCTATGCTTTGACTCTCGAATCGAATAACGGACCAGTGAGCGATGGCTACGAGCACGGCTTGACCAGAAGATCACAAAAATCAACGTTTCATGGTATGATCTTAACAGCAAGCATGGCAAGATGGTAGAATATTCAAAGGACAAGGGAAGAAAGGCGCAATGTGCTATGGTTCACCTGACAGCTAAAACAGAAACCGAGCTCAAACAACTCCTAGACGAACTCATACAAAGTAGCGTCCCCATCTTCGACAACAAACTGAAAAGGGTCATCCTGTTCGGCTCGTACGCCAGAGGTGACTATGACGAAGAATCAGACATTGACGTTATGTTCCTGATCGACGATGAGGCCAACATCCTGTCTCGCAAGTATCGCAAACCTGTCCGCAGGATCATAGCAGACATTGACTTGAAGTATGGCGTTTTGCTTTGCAGCGTCCTACAAAACGAACATGATTTCTACACCTGCATGAATAGCATACCTTTCTATCACAATGCAGAGAAAGAAGGGATTACCCTCTATGGACAACAGCAGACTCCAATACTCTAAGTATCGATTAGCAAAAGCAAAAGAAAACCTCACTAGCGTAGCAATCGATCTGGCAAACCAGCAAGCATCGACCGCTGTCAACAGGGCATATTATTGCATATTCCATGCTATCAGATCAGTGCTAGCTCTAGATGGATTTGATTCAAAAAAGCATTCAGGCGTAATCGCATATTTTCGAGAAAAATATATCAAGACCAATATATTTGACAAAATCTACTCTGCTATGATCGGAGACGCATTCGACATGAGAAATAACCTAGATTGGCAAACTGGGGTTGAGACAAGGTGAGAGGAAGAGATTATCCTTGCTCCAACGACGCATGCCTCACCCAAAGATTGCTTTTCTAGGAAATAACAGCGACTATGTCGACTTTTTTGAAACGACGATGGATGACGCAAGAGAACAGGTTGAAAATGCAACGCTCTTTCTCAACGCCGTCGAAGCATACTTGAAAGGCATCTGGAACACGCTGGAGAGTACCTAACAACACATCATATATAGAAAGTAAGCTTGCACCAGTTTGGCAGAGTCGGAGAAAGGAAATCCCGTGCACTCCACAAAAGCAGAACCTTCCGTTGCTGTCAAGCAAGAGAAAAGACACGTGTGTATGAAAAAGTTGTAGGTAGGGGTAGGCAAAGGAGAAACAAGGGAGTATCCTCATCAGGAAGGCAAGGTCTCAACCGAGCCAGTGAAACACCCTGAAAAAAGAGAGGACCTCCTAAAAATGGAAACGAACGAGACAGTCACCCAGTACCAAGCAGCCGAAAAAGAATTGCTGAAGTTAATAGAAGCAGTGGAAGGGATAGAAGAAGGAAATCTCAAAGAAGCAGAAGAAACGATCTATCAAGGAATATTCAAAGTAGGTAGACAGCTCATGGAATGCATGATGAACAAAAAGAAAGATGGTCAGCCAGTTCCAACAAAGCTACAAGGTGAATGCGGACATGATCAAAAGTTGGTAGGATACCGAACAAAGAAGCTGTTAACGCTGTTTGGTGAAATGAAGTTTAAGAGAGCATATTACCAGTGCCAGACGAATGGGGAACAGAAAAGCGAGCAAAACAGGATATATCCATGTTCTCATGGGATAGCGCCAACTGATGATATATGGGGAATAAAAGGGACAAGGACAACACCAGGAGTGCAACAGTACATCAGCTATTTACGTTCCATGCTCACGTTTGATGAGGCAGCCGAGACATTTCGTCGGTTTCTCCCCGGCAAGATGTCTGCACGGCAAGCGCTGAACGAGGGCTCGACCAGTGGGGGAGGCACTAGCAAAGAAAGAAGACACCGATGTGGAGGCCCTTTTTGATAAGGCATTACAGTCGAATGCTCATGGAGAGGAGAAAGAGCAGCAATGCATAATTAAGGATATAAAACGTCTGTATATTGAACCGGATGGTATTATGGAGCGTATGCGTCGTGAAAGCGTTCCAATGGAGAAACACGAACAAGAACGAAAGGGAGATGTCTATCGAGAGGTAAGAGTAGGAGCAGTTTTTCTCGCAGAACGCGGAAACGAACGGTCGGAGTTAGCTCCCGATGTGTGGATCGATACCCCCAAAGAAGGAAGTCAGCGGTACGTGGCTCGACGCACGGCCTGTGGCGAGTTTGACAAGCTCCTCTACGTGTTAGCTTACCAGTCTGGTCTCAAGCGGGCTGAGCAGGTCGTGATCATCGGAGATGGAGCCCATTGGATCTGGGATCTGGCGGCTTCGCACTTTCCCGGTGCGGTAGAGATTGTGGACCTCTACCATGCTCAAGAGCATGTTTGGGACGTGGCTCATGCGGTCTTCGGTCGGACGACCCAAAAGGGCAGATCTTGGGCAAAACATGCCTGTGACTTGCTGGTTCATGGCAAGATTGAGGACCTCGTGACTGAGATTTCCAAGCTTCCTTCCATTGCCCCACCCCCAGGCAAAAGCAAGAGTGTTCCAGAACAAGCTGTTGGCTACTTTACCACCAATGCAGAGCGCATGCGCTATCCCGCTTTTCGTGCACAGGGCATGCATGTGGGCAGTGGCATCGCCGAGGCTGCTTGCAAAACCGTGGTCACTGCTCGTCTCAAACGCACTGGCATGCGCTTTACCCCTCAGGGCTTGGATGCTCTCTTGCCTTTGCGTACTGCCAAACTCAATCGCACCTTTGACCAGTTCTGGCAGACGCAATCCCGGTTGGTTGCTTGACACCTACAACTTTTTCATACACACAAAAGACACCATCGAAAGAATGAGGAAAATCGTGTCCATGTGCGGCTGAAGAGCCTTCAGAAATCGCTGACGAGCTTTCTAAATCTCCTCTGACTATCGAATCGAATAAGGTTCAGAGGGTGTTCCCGACTGGAATTGAACCAGCGCACCCGGTTCCGGAGACATCTTTTCCTCTCAACCCGCTCTACAAGCCACTCTATCCACCTTGCACGGTGAGCGAAACCAAATGAGAGCAGCACAAAACTCCCTCATTTGGGCCATTTTTTTCCTACAATCGTAAACTTGGCTTGGCACACGCTCATTTTAAGAGACCGGAAAAGACGATTTCGTGTTTGCCTCATGCAAAGTTTACGGTTCTAGTTTTTTTTGGAGTGCATGGATGGCAAAAAACGTCAGGAAGATAAAAAAACGTGAGGAGTCAGATGGTTTTCTTGTCCAGGAAGTTATACAAGAATATTTAGTTTCTCCTCATGTGAAAAACCTTAGTCCTCGTACTCAGCAAGAATACCAGCAGGAACTTGGAGTCTTTTCCGATTGGTGCCAGTTTCGTCAAATTCTCAACGAGAAGGGGAATAGGCGGGCTGACTCTGGAGACGGTCTGATGCTTCATCAGATTGACCAATATGCTGTTCAGCTTTTCCTGGAGCATCTTCAGGCTACCCACAAGCCAACAAAGAAAAGCAAACAAGAGATCTCCACTTACACCCTCGCTGGGTATGTCCGTGTAATCAAGTCATTTCTCAATTGGTGCGTGCTTGATGATCAATACGGTCAGTACACTAGCTCAGTAATAATTCAGCGGATAGAAAACCCGAAAGTGATTGAGGTTATTATTGAAACTTTTTCTCCAGAACAGATCCAATCATTATTTAAATCATGTGAGAAAGAAGAAAGTGAACATCTTCAGTTGAGAGATAAGGCGATTATAGCGGTATTGTTGGATTGTGGGTTACGAGCAACAGAGTTGTGTACGCTGACTATTGGCAACATCAGCCTGGATGTAAATGATGCATATGTTCGTGTTTTGGGGAAAGGCAACAAGTGGGGTGAAGTGGGGCTAGGAGATCAGGCAAGGAAGTATGTGCAAAAATACATTAGAATGTTTCGGGAGCCAACTATTGAATACGAAGTACAGCAGAAGCAAAAAAAATTATCTGACCGTCAACGCAAACAAATAGCCTTAGAGGTTGCCAAGGAGTCTTTAGTCTTTGTGAATAGATGTGGCGATCCTTTGACTAAGACGGGATTATGGAGAATACTTGACAGGCTAGGAGCTTGGGCTCATATTGAGGGTGTAAGATGTAGTCCACACACGCTGCGTCATACTTTTGCAAAAATGTTTATGCAAAACGGAGGAGATATCTATACGCTTTCCAAGCTTTTGCGACACGCTTCTGTCAGTATAACTGAGACATATCTCAAATCTCTCCAGCAATCGGAGGCAAGGAGGGGCGCAAAGTCAGTGCTAGATAACATTTAGTAATGTTTGAAATTGTAAATGATGGTTTCTTGATATTATCAGATGTTTATGGTAGAATTGACTGGTAACAACATCATTGTGTAGGTTTGTAGAGGAAAGAGAGCTAGTTTTATGCCAAAACAAAAAGATGTCCGTCTCTTCAAGGGGGAAGAGTATCTTACACTCGAGCAGGCGCAAAAAGAGTGGGGAATGTCACAAGCTGGGTTCCAGGATGCAGTTGAGCGGCTGGAAATCCAGAAATATGAGATCCCTAAGGGATCACGGATGAAATACATCAAAAAAAGCGATCTCGAGACGCTTGCTCAGCCTGTCCCCATAGTAAAAAAACAACGAAATAGCGATAAACTTGAGTCATCGCTGACCAAGAAAAAAAGTCGTGTTCAGCAGTTTGAGCAGTTTGTTCGCGAAGCACTTGCTCAGTCTGTTCTGGATGGTCAGTGGAAGCAGCAAGCACTCCAGCTCCTGGGCGAACATGTCTCTTGAACATGCACAGGAGCTAATGAAGCTCCACGTGTCGGCCATGGTGCCACTGACCATCCGTGAACTTCTTCGGATAGGCGGGCCGACACAGGAGCATTTCGATCGAGCAAGAGTCATTGGGCAAGACATTGCTGAACGTGGGGACATGCTGTTGTTCCGTTCAAAGAAGAAAGGTGAAACAGCAGAGATGATGAATGAGTTGGTGGAAGGGCTGGCTATTCTTGCATTTTGTCCAGGTGGTTTCACCTTCATGGGATTGACGTTTGATGCGCAATCCATGCGGTCTCGATTAGAAGAGACTCGGTTGTAATTTTAAAATATCCCCTCCAAGTACCACCTTGCAAGGGGATAACCAGTACACGAATAGTCCGTGTGAGGTTAGGCGAATTGTACCAGATGTAGCCTAGCTTTGCACCATTTCACGAAAGGAAATGGTGATTTTTTTATGTCTAGTAAGACTCGATATAGTCAGACATCATTGGAAAAAGATGCACATGATTTTCATGGGGCGTTTGTTTGGATTATTATC
>DASYAN010000553.1:0-5667 GCA_036501345.1 Ktedonobacteraceae bacterium | reverse complement strand
TTCAAGTACCAATGTTCCATCTACAGTAATCTTACTGACTTCTTTGTTGACCAAAGCTGTGTTTGGCTCCTCTGTCGGGACTTCCCACGCTAAATTGACTTGGGTCCGGTTGATATCACGGAGGAAGCGATTGAGCACGTCACGTGAGGTAGTGTAAGCAAATACGCCACTGAGTGAGCGCACTGGAAATAGTAAGATGCGTGCGTCTCCTACGATAAGTGCTCCGGCATGGTCCGCACCCTCTTTTTCTGGTCCGAAGACGATTTCAACATCATCCTTTTTCCAGGTGGGTTGCTCGCCTTTTGTCGCTGCATCTGCGACTGAACGAAGCTTGCCCTTGATGCCACTACTCTGAACCATCGGGTACTGGGTGGTACGCTCACGCTGGATGGGCAGATCGATGCTGCTGAGTCCTGAGCCGACGCCTGCATGTAGTGGGGTTTCAACGTATAAATAAAGTGTCGTAGTATCCAAAATCATGATTACCATTCTCCTGTCAATGTAATGCCGTAGCCGATTTGCCAACCATACTCGGTAACTGGCTTTGTTACATGAATACTGTGATCGAAGAAATAGACGCTACCTGCTGGGATACAACGACGAGCTAGTTTGCTTTGCCCACCAGCATGACCGGGTTCCAGTGCCCAACCTCCAATGGTTTGGTAGCGATTGATAGCAGCGGTAATTGGCTTTACTGTTAAGGTGTCTGGGATATTTGGTAGCCAACCGCCTTTGAAATATGCTGGCGTTGCAAAGTAGAGGAAGTTTCTGCTTCCATTCTGCCTCGAGTCTGGCTCTTGAGCAATCTCTTCTGGCTTGAGAACTTTGAAGCGAGCGGGACGTTGTTCGCCTCCAAGTGTCAGCCAACCTTCTTGCAAGAAGCTCAGTTTGTCTCTGGCATCTTCACGTTGCTCGCTGACTGGCATCTCCACTTTCCTGTCTCCATTCCTCTTCTCTCCAAGTTCAAGGTCGACAACAAAACCATAGGCAAAATCGCCATCCTGCCGCATGCGGATCATCTGCACTTGATACAGATAACCCTCCTTTGTAGCTTGTTTCTGACTATCTATACCAATGCCTAATCGTGACTCCCGAATGTAGATCTGATCAGCTTTGACGAGATGATCATCACTATCCACGAGTATTTCACCACGAAGAACTGCTTGTAATCCTCTCGGTGTGAGCCATCCTTTCAGTTCTTCTGCTTTTTCTTGCATATTCAACTTTTGCTGAGGGTAGAGCAAATAATACCCACTGTCATCTCTCTCGCTATAAAGTTCATCTGGAACATTCGTTGTTCCTAGTTTCTTCTTCTGGGGTTCGAGATAGACCAGTTGTTTTTCGTTTCCTGAGCTAGCATGAATGATATGGGCAGGCGCGGGAAATAACCGCTCAACAGTCCTATCCTGTTTTCTACGCCTGCCTAGAGATAAGCCTGTAATACGTAGCCGACCATAGGTGTTATAATCGCCAATCAACTCTTTAAGCTTGCTGTCCTCAAAAATCTCGCTTAGGCTTGTCTTCGGTGGAGATTGCTGTTGTCCCCACTGCACTGCTATAGCCGCACGCAATGCTCCCTGAAGCGTCTCTGGCGTTGGTGGGAAGACCGATTCTGCAAAGTTGTCTTCACCTGCGTTAAATGGTCGTCCAGTACGAAAGAGCAAAGGCTCAGTTGGTTCAATGAAAATACGCATTATTCCTGATCCTGATCCTTTCGTGCAAGAAATACCATGACGAGTAACCAGCCAAGCGTTTCGACCAGACCATATCGTCGAGAATCGGCATGTAACTCCACTTCCAATGAAGCTCCATCGCTGACTTGATCATCCATTGCTTTGGCTAGATCAACCACATAGCCCGCCAATTGCTTCAATCTTTCTTCTCGTTCTGTATTCTTCTTTCCTTCGCTGAGTTGGCGCAAGAGGACCCGCTTAATCTCACTTTTCTGGGCAGAGGAATCGAGTCCGACAAGTATAGATGCCTCTTCCAGCAGAATATGGACACATTTGGGTGAAAGAATGTCCTCCTTGAAAAGGGTCAAGAAACTTGAGAAGAGCGGTATCGGTTGAGCATCCTCGGCTAGATTGGGATAGCACCAGTGGCAGCCGACCTGTGTTTGCTCACCCGATCGGCGTAACACGGTGACAACCAGGGCATTTCTGCCATATTGCTTCTTGGCAGCATCTTCCGCTTCTCTTGCTGAGCGTAATGCATAGGATAGCGAGGTATAGTGATGAGCGATGGCTATGCCTGTGCTCGCAGTAATACCTTGCAAACGTTCCTTATTTTGCGGTAGAGGCAGTGAGCCTCTGACCATCTCACTATATCTGGATTGAAGTCTATCAACCAACTCGAGTACGTGTTTGGGTTGCCCAGATTCTGCAGTATCTCGCGCAAGTGGAGCAAACGCAAGAACATCGTCTCCACCAGCATAAATAAGTCGACCTGGATACTGCTTCTCGACAATCGGTGGAACCGTTCGACGAGCAAAACACGAAAGGGCAGCGCTTATGGATCGATGCTCATCTTCCCCTTTGACTCCACTGAGCAAGACTCCCATCCTGTCACCATCCATCTGGACTATTGCATAGTAAGGAGAGGGGCGGGTGATTCCTAGAGCAGAAGTCGTGGCAAGCAGGTTTCGCAGTGCCTTTTGACCTTCCCCAATGACTGTTGCCACTTCAGAAGGCTCTTTGATGTTATAACTTTTCTCCAACGGACGTGGAGTGAAGATAGAAGGAAAGTAGAGATCTCCGTCGCGCTGTAATAGCCATTCCCATTTGCTTAAACCTAATGATTGGGCTTTCTGTAAAAGAAGGGGAATACTACGTGGATCTTGATCAGCTAATTTATCTATTGTTGCATTTGACCACTGGTTCAGAATTTGGGGATCAAAATTCCTACCTAGCAGGCTTTCAATAAAAGAAGCGGTAGCGATTGAACTCGTTGATGGAAAAGGCTGTTCAGATGAAAGCAGTTTTGCCTGCATAGCGAAGCGTTTGATAGTATCGATAGCGTCAAGATGTTCCTTACCCTCTTGATCGAGGTCTTTAGCTGAGTGACTACTTGCAATCTTTTGCCAAAAGGCATTGATACTCTTTGAATCTATACTACTTCCATGTAATATCTCGCGATCACCAGAGGTGGCGCTCTTCTCGCCACTCTCATTCTGTGGTTTGAAGTCGCGTAAGCGCTTACGAGCGGCAAAGAGTTGCTCTGTTTCGTCTAGCCAGTCTTTATATTCCTGCTTTCCCTCTTCAGTGATGGCCCAATAGACTTCAAACAAAGTGTCAAAGCTCGTTTGGCGAGTCCAGATAGATATAGCCTGTCCATCACCATGATTAGCAATGATCTTTTTCCAGACAACCCGACAAATCTCTTCCCAATGCTTCTTGATATTTTCTCGACTTTGCTTTGCAGCTTGCAGCGCTGCTTCTTGTCCCGTGAAAAGCGCAACATATTTGTTCGGAATATCAGGGACAGCCTCGACTTTTTGTTCAGCAGGGAAAATAAAAGCCTCTTTTGGAATATCTTTCATTGCTGCTTGCATAAGGTTAGCGATCAATAAGCTTCCTACCCATAGATCACGTGCCTTGCGTGCTTGTGCGATGAATGGCTGTACGGGTCCTAGCGAGAACATGAGCATATATTGTGTCATAGCATCACCTCCAGCCTACTTTGGAAAGTGTCGATCCAATTCTCAATGACCGTATAGTTGGGTGCTGGTATAAGAATTTTCTTGTTAGATTTATCAAAGATTGGCGTGAAAGGGGTTTTAAATAGAACCGCAATACAGACATAGCCGCCACTACTCAGCTTTGTTAGACGCAATAATAGAGGAGAGGCTCGTCTATTATTCTTCAGAGCTGCTTCCAACTCCGATTCCTGAGCAGATAGGCGTATGTTGAGTGGTAGCCCGAAAGTTGCTCGCTCCTGTGGCAGGAGACGGCTGCGATACGCTTGCAGCTCTGATCCTAGATGGTCCATTGCAGCTTTCGGAGACTGCCAGGGTACACTATTATTCTGGGTAAGTAGCCAGATACGGCAACCATGAGGCGATGAGAGACTGCCTCCGTTATGCAATAACGACAAACTATCAAAAGAAGGGGTTTTTAATGGTACATTTCCACTCTGTTTCCCCAGACTTTGAGAATAAATAGCTGCAAGTTTATATATCTCCGTGATCCCTTGATGCAAGATTGCTTGTAATTCTACCTTGTTTGCGGCTGTAACGAAGGGAAGATTTGTAACATTTCCTCTAGCATGCAATGCCATGAGGCTTCCTGCGCAACGACGTGAACGTGAACCAATACCGCCAAGATGGGTTAGCAGCCACATCGATGCAATGGCATATGGTAATTTCTGTGGAGCAGCAGGGTCGGAAAAACGCTCTGACAATGTTATTTCGAAATCAGTCCCTGCTGGAAAGCACAAGCGATCCGGTTTATAGTCTTCGCCTTTTCCACTTTCCGCCATTGACCAGAGCAAGTAGTCACCTCCGGTCATAGTTGCTTGATTATAGCCCTCTTTTTTAAACCTCTTGGCTGTCTTCGGTACATTAGCCAATTGTACAGTTATTGCTGAGCCATGGTCTGTAGCACCAAAGATATTGCGTTCAAACTCAATGACGTCGTTAAGGCTTACATCTGTAGTAGCAGCGAGACCACTGATAGATGCACGCAGCCAATAACGCATGAGACCACGAAACGAAGATGGCCGAACTTCTGGTTGCAAATCCCATCCATCCTTAACAAAATACTTTCTCCCTTGTTGTTTCTTCTCAGGAATATGTATTGAGTTATAATCAGCACCTGCCAAAAATAATGGAGTGACGGTTTGCAGGGTGAATGTGACTTCCTGCATGGGCATATTCCTTTCTGCAATACTCTTTTTGAAAATATACCATGCCTATAGGCTACAATGCATCAGATAAATGTCTCAAATTACTTGAGGTATTTAGGACTTTTATCTGATGTGTTTTTTTAGCTCGTTGAGGTATACTCTGCATTATCAAAGTAGGGAGCAAAGGTTTTGTAGAGGAAAAGAGAGCCAAGACGTGCTTCTGGATCGAATGACCAGATTTCACGGCAAAGATCAATCAGCCGGGTCTTGTAGTGAGCTACAGTCTTGATGGCAAGATTAAGTTCTTTGCCGACTTCCTGGTTGGTGAAACCCTTTGCAAAGGCTTGCAGGACTTCAAGTTCACGGGATGTGAGCTGCTCTACAACTTGCTTACATCTTGCATGTTCCTGGTCATCGACACGCTTGCGCTGTTCTGCCTCGACAATCTGAAAGGATTGTCCTGTATTGGAAATATAGGCTCCCAGCGCAATAAATGGGCCTTGAATCAGTTTGAGGCCTGCATCGGAGGCGACATGCATTACCTTGCCTTCATTGGCTCGCTCCTGAACTGCTTGGGGTGTATACAGATGCCAGATGTGGTCGTGACGATCGAAGTTGAGCGAGGCCACCGAGATTGCCAGTAACGATATCAGCCGACGACCTCCAGTAACGGAAAGGTGGATATGATACCCCTGGCGCTTGAAATCACCAAGCAGCTGATGAATGGTATTCAAAGTTCCATCGGCATGGCTGTCATCGATGATATCATCAATTGGCTTCCTATCGAGTTCCAGCACTCGGGAATGGAAATGAATGGGATGCTGC
>DASYAN010000552.1:0-4394 GCA_036501345.1 Ktedonobacteraceae bacterium | reverse complement strand
TCCCTGCGGAGGAAGAAGTCGGAGGTTCAAATCCTCTCAGCAACGCCTTTTTATTTTTGGTTTCTAAAAAGGATTTGGAAGTCGTTGCACATTTGTTTGCTTCTGAATCAATGAATACTATGCTTGCATATGTCTTTTGGCATTGGCCTACTTCAACGGCTAATGTGTTCGAGTATATCAATGACCTTATTGCGTTTCACTCCACTTTACAGATTACTTCCATTCCTGGATTTCATTTCTCCCATATCTTTCACCTGGACAAAGCTCCTTGGGTACCTCAAAATTTGCTCTTGTACGAAGATTGGTATTTTATGGAAAGCTCCGCCGTCCTTGATACTCTCAATCTAGTAGCTGTCAGTGCTGCTCGCAAGGCTCCTCATGATCAAATTGCTCATAATGCGGCTGGTGGAATAGCAGGCTTGTATCGGCTCCGTGCGGGTGAGGTGGACCTAACTCGTATTCATCTAGCCTGCTGGTTTGATAAGCCAGTAGGAATGACCTACGAAGCTTTTTTTGCGCTTATGCTTCCTCTCATTTCACAGAGTGGGGGAACCTTATGGCAGCGGCAGATGGTTCTAGGACCAACTCCAGAGTTTTGTTGGTGGGCACCAACTTCTCCTTCATTGCCAAACTCGATCAGTGGAACCATCCTTGCTTTGAAGCTGATCTGGTCAGGGAAGGCAATGAAATTGGGGTAGAATAGAGAGAGATCAGTAAGTAAGGTGGGATCGCATGAATATTTCAGCGTTGGGAGAATTTGAACTTATTGCACGTCTGACGGCAGGTCTAACCTCGCGGACGGATATTGGTCTGGGTGTTGGAGATGATTGTGCTATTCTCGACCTAGGTGATGATCAACAACTGTTGGCTACCTGCGACAGTCAGGTTGAGAGCATTCATTTCGCTCTGCATACATCTACACCTGAACAGATTGGGCGTAAGGCCTTTGCCATCAATCTCAGTGATATTGCTGCCATGGGTGGAGTCCCTCGTTATACGCTTGTCTCTCTCATTCTTCCACCACAGCTTCCCATAGCTGTGCTTGATGGCATCTATGCTGGATTACGCTTGGAGGCAGAGCAGTATGATACCGCGATTATCGGTGGCAATATCGCAAGTGCAGGGAAATCGGAGCAACTCATTATCGACATCACGCTCTTAGGCATTGTTGAGCGCGGTCAGGCCATACGGCGTGATGGAGCACAGGTAGGCGATATTCTGTGTGTGACTGGTTTGCTTGGTGACTCAGCTGCCGGGCTTCACACATTGCTGCACCCCGATCTCTCATATCCACAGGAAGCCCAGGAGTTCCTACGAACGATCCATAGAACGCCTCGACCGAGAATTCACGAGGGACGTGTGCTTAGCCTGTTGGGACCGCAAGTTGTGACCGCTATGCTTGATATCAGTGATGGGCTGAGTGGTGATCTGGGTCATCTCTGTGAAAGGAGTCACGTTGGAGCCAGACTTGATCTAGCGTGTCTCCCACTCTCGCCAGAACTTCATATAGTCGCTGCGAGTGCGTCCCATGACCCTTTCCAGTGGGCTCTACATGGTGGCGAAGACTACGAACTGCTCTTCACCGTATCTCCTGGCAATGAGCGTAGGGTAATTGAGGCTGTGCAATCTGCTACAGGGACACGGGTAACAGTCATTGGCTCAATTCTCCCGCTAGATGAGGGCATGAGGTTGCTTTATCCTGATGGGCGTGAGGAGCGGCTAGTTGTGGAGAGTTGGGATCATTTGAAGCATTAGGGTGGACCATCTCCTCTTTCTCGTTGAAGTAGGAGAAAGTCCATCCAAGTGCGATTATCCAGCAATCTGGACGCTACCATCCTGCTGAATGCCCAGGACCACTGGGTGTAATGTTGTGCTTGTAATCACATTGTTTTGTGCTTGTAGTGTTACCAAACTACTGACCCCTATAAACTGGTCACTACTGATCCGTTGTACAAATTGCTGTCTTGAGGGAAGTTTACTCTTATCGGTCATTGACCCGATTCCTCTGGTAATCAGCCGGATACTATCTCCAAAGAGTAATGCTCCTTGATCAAGTACCGTTGCTCCGCTGCAAAAGCTGCCTGGTGTTGCAAACGATCTGCAAAAACTACCGTAGAACTGCTTTTGCCAAGTGGAGCTGCTTGATGGCTGTGCAGCAGCAGCTTCTGTTGCATATAAGGGTGGTAGTGTCAACTGATTTTGCCTTGCCCACTGTACCAGTTTCTGGAGGGCTGTTGGCTGCACGAATCCTCCCCCGGTCAACAATATAGGCTGTTTGCCCTGAGGCAGATGAGCAATCGCTTGGCCTAGAACAGTTACGGCACTTGTGGGTAATGGCGCAAAGATGATCTCGGGACGTGGATCAGACCGTAAGGCGTCTTGTAATGCTGCTTGTACATCATTACTCAAAGCCTGTTTTTGTTCGTTGGGATTCTGCAATGCACTAGCGGTAACAGCTTCTTGCGCTACGATGTGAGCATCTGAGTTGGTGGTAAAGTTATCAATGAAACTTTGGGCTGACCCCTTTGAAGATGGATTGCTTGGATCATAGAAGATGGCCACATTTTGAGCATTCAGCTTAGTATACGCAAAGCCAGCGGCAAGAGAACTCTGTGTTGTGTCATCGGCTGAGATACGAACAAAGCTAAAACCGGGTGTGCAGTGATGGTAGAGCGATATTTGATTGATCTGGTCAATTACAAATTGTCCTGTTGCACTGGGAGCGATTAATGGTATCCCTGCTCTGCACATGGTTGGCAATACAACCTGTGCTAGACTGCTTGGTCCGAAGCCCAGGATACCCAGCAGAGGGTGAGTACCTTGTGCCTGCAGACCAAAGCGCTGATAGTCCGTTGCTTGTGCTAGATCGACTACCGTATTGGCAATCTGTAGGGCTCCTGACTCTTCTCCAGTCGTATTGGCGAGCACAAGGTAGAGTAATGGTGCCCCTGGTGTTTGCAACTGATCCTTGTTGTAGAGTTGTTGACTAATGTAGGCTCCAATCAGTTCCTGTGTGTCTGCCGCATAGAGTGTATGGCGGTCTGTGCCACTTTGGGGATCAACATTTCCTGGACCGCTGTCAAAACTGACCACTACACTTTCAAATGGACGTTTTGAAAGACGTACTTGGAGGTCCTCGTGATAGATGGCTGCTTCTGCACCATTACAACCCGTTGTATCGGCTTGTGTTGTGCTAATCGCAGATGTAAGCAAATTACCTGCCCTAGAGAAATCGGCATTTTGCATCGCCTGTGCAGCGTCACGTTTATCCTGATAGCCTATCGCATTGCATGCGTCAAAAATTTTAAGCCCGTCGCTCAAGCCAATGCCATCGGGTGTGGGAAGCAGATGGGCTGGTGGCTGATGATCAATGAAAAAGACGAGAAAAGCGCTAAGTGATGCTGCGATGAGCAGGAGCATCAGTGTGCCGTAAGCGAGGGCTTTGGAGGACATGGGAATTTGCCCACTGCGAAAGAAGCCAGTTAGCTCCCAACCAATAACCTTGAATGGATTATAGACAGGGGAGTGGGAATGTTTACGGGTCTCTTTGGCTTCCTGCAGAAGAAGTTCCAGCAGCATCAGGCAGCCAGACTCGCATGTCAATAGATGCTCTTGTAGTTCTGGATACAAGAGCACCACATTCTGTCCACTGCCCAGTGCCTTGATATACTCAGGGAAGAGTGCTCGGCATTGCTGGCAGCCCAAGGTATCACTGTCAGAAACTAGTCCATCATCCCCGATGGTAGCTACTGACTGTTCTTGAGATGTAGCTGTTGCTGAGAGTGGTGGCTGTTGAACTCCCGTCTGTTTTACTATGTCTGAAAGGGAAGAGGCATCTTGGAAAGCGGTTGGTAAAGTTGATTGATTACCATTGCTCGAACTTGCAGTCTTCTGCGACCTTTTCTTTTTGGGCGGCATTGTAGTTGTAGCTGTTGTAGGCGTATGAGATGTTTCCTTACAACGCGGACATATTGCAACATGCTCCTGAGCAGCTTCTATAGCCTCTTCGGGAACTGTATCTGGATCATGTTTATATTCCGCTAATACGGAAATAGCGAAGGCACACGCTGGTGGTAGTTTTTCTTCCATAGTCTAATATCGCCTCTGTAAATATTTAATGAGAAAATAATGATAATGTGCTAGATATATCGTCAAAAGTGTTATGATACCGGAAAGCTTTAGGCACAAACCTACTATTCAAACAACGGCAGGTTTTACATCCCACGCAATGAATTTATCCAGCACATTTGTAGTGCTATCTAGGTTTGACGACGAGCACTTTACTGGCGCGAAAAGGTGCGGAGGGCATAGGTTACTTGTTGCTCTAATGTCATAGATTGATCTTGTGGGATCTTGGCAAGTGCGGCTTGTGCTTCAGCGGTAGAAAATCCCAG
>DASYAN010000551.1:0-2995 GCA_036501345.1 Ktedonobacteraceae bacterium | reverse complement strand
CTCTTCTGTCGGCTGCTCAGGCTGAACGAGCAATGCAGACCCTGACGCTGGTTCGGGGGGAAGAACCCTGTCCTGTTTGATCGAACGACCATGCAAAGCTGCTAATTGTTGCACTTGCTCGATAGTCAGGCACTTGACCCGTGCATCGGTTGGATGGGAATACAGCGACAGATTGGAGTGTTTGAGCCACTGGCGTAACGTCTTGGCGTCAACAGCAAGCAGACTACAACATTGAGTAAAAGGGACAGCAGTCATGATGAATACTCCTTTCGAGCAGGCAAGATTCCCTGGGAAAATTCCCAGGGAGTGGCTCTTTTCCCTGAGAATTCCCAGGGAATCTTTGAGCGCAACACCACGGGTTCACACGAAGCCGAGAGCACGTGTTTGGGCGGATCCACCACGGCTTAGAGGTGAAGAGACGCATTAAGATGGTTATCCGGCCTCCAGGCGACGTTTGGTATGATAGTAACAAGCCATCCCACGATGGTGTCTTCGCCACCTCGACCAAGCGAGCACCAGCTTGGCATTAGTAGAAGTAGGCCAGATAAGGCGTCCAAGCAGATGACGAACTTCTGGAATGGTAAGAGGAGCAAGAGGTGGGAGAGAGGGAGATGCCATGGCAACAGGGGACAAGGAGGCTGTATCAGGAGTGGGAAGAGGAGGTGCTGGAAGTACTCTGAGAGTGGAGGGTCTACCAGGAGTGGGAAGAGCAACAGGATCAACGCTTGGAGAAGGGAGAGATATCTCAGAAGGAGTGATCATAGAAAGTTCAGAAGGAGTGGGAAGAGAGGGAGATGCATCTTTACTGGTGACCATGGAAGAGGTAGTGGGAGCGGATGCATCAACAATGGTGCTATTCCGATTCTCTGTAGTGGAGATCATGGGAAGTACAGAAGGAGGGAGAAGAGAGGGAGATGCATCTCTACTAGTAGCTGAGGAAGAGAGAGTGGGGGGAGCAGATTTCTCTATAATGGTAGTATTCAGGTTTTCTGCACAAATGACAGCTAAGAAAGCATGAGCTATCATGACAAGCGTAATATGACGATACCATCCGAGAAAGCAGCGCACGTCGTATTGAGCAAGTCCTAGAGCTTTGCTGGTTTCAAAATCATCCTCAATACGCCATCGTGCCCCAATCGCCTTGACCATCTCTTGCAATGTTGTTCCAAGCGGTGCGAAGACGAAGTAATAGGCTTTCTGTTTGGCATCGGTGATGCCCCGACGAATGAGCAACCAATGACGTCCATCATCGAGCCACCGATGCAGGATGGGCACACAAGCCCAATCAAAAAGTCTTGGGCCTTTTGTGCCATCACTCATCGAGAGCCGTTGCCAATCTTGGGCTTGGAGCACAAGAGCTTCGACCCAGCGCACTTCGACATACTGGCGTCCGTCGGAGGTTTGGAGACCCACAGGCTCATGACAAGCCACAGCAAGCACATAGCAGTATCCATAAGCTTCTAGCCAGATGCGCAGGTTCCAGTTGTTTCCATAGACCGTGTCGGCCACAACCCACGAGATAGGGATCTGTGCTCTCCAGATACGTTCAACCATCTCTCGGGCTAGCTCACACTTGGTTTGAAAACCAACCGCCTCGGCAATGCCCGCCTCACGGCACCGTTGCCGATCGTCTATCCATTGCTGGGGAATATAGAGTTCAACGTCGATGAGGGTATGTCCAAGAGCGCTGACATAGTCCAGGAACACGGCGACCTGACAGTTCTCGATCTGTCCTGTTGTTCCGCAATACTGCACTTGAACTCCCGCTGATTTCTCACCTCGTTTGGGAAAGCTAGTCTCGTCGATCACTAAGATAGCATCAGGAGTTCCCAGGTGTTCATACACATAATCGCGCAGGTCTTCACGCACCAGAGCATCATCCCATATGGCAGCAGAGAGCAACCGTTGCATCCCGTAGGGAGTCGCTTCTCTGGCATGTTCAGCTAATTGCCACCCATTTTTGCGCTTGATCTCACTCATAATCCCTTGCAGGTAGGCTAAGGCCCGGCGGCGTGGTTCGGGTCGGGCGAAACGAGGGGCAATGCGAGCATGCAGATCCCAGAGGGCTTGGACCCACTGTGCAACCTGCTTCAGAGTCGTTGCGGTGTCATTTGGTGTGATATCTTGAGAAGGCTTCATCTGTTTCTCCTTTCAGTTGCATTCCTTTGGCTGAAGTAGTTCTACCTATAGAATGCCACATGAGAAAGAAGATCATGGTGAGGCTTTTTCCAATTCTATCTGGATCTTTGAGAAGTGAGTGAAAAAGATAATCATTTATATTCTTAAATTATATTTTATCTAAAAATTGTCAAAATAAAAATTAGCATGCCTTCTATAAAAATAAATAATAAAATAGCTTATAATCGAAATAATAGTACTAACAATAAATCACAAAAATTATATATTCATTGATGTTTTTTTAAATAGAAAAGTAATTTTAACCCATATACACTATAAAATAACAATAACTTTTATATTGTGGCTATTACTGGCCTACTTATTGCTGAGTTTAGAAGTGCAACTGTAGTGCAGACCACTGGCTCTGCACTGCTGTACAAGAGAGCAGTCAAGGGCAAAGAGTGACCGGAATGGTCCCCTGACAAAGAAAAGCCAAAACGCTCTCATTGCCAAAAAATGAACTGTGCCCATCAGATGATCAGATGATCACAATCTTGCACTATTCCCCTATCCGTGCTATATTCCCACTATCTGATGAATCTACAGCCACCATGCCGACCTCTTCACCAGTCGCGACAACCTCAAACACAGACATGGTTGGCCAGATGACCCAATCCGAAAGACGCGAGGCACATGATAACCAATTTCATCGGTCGGCAATTGGGCAACTATCGCCTCGTCAAGCTCCTGGGCGAGGGCGGCTTCGCTAGCGTGTATCTAGGACAACACGTGCAGATTGTTGCTCAACAAGTGGCCATCAAAGTCCTGCATCTCACGCAAGTTAACACACAACAGTTTCGGCAAGAAGCTGAGACTA
>DASYAN010000550.1:0-3875 GCA_036501345.1 Ktedonobacteraceae bacterium | reverse complement strand
GATCTCCAGTTTTACAAGCGATGCATTTCATCGTCTTCTCCTTTTGAAATCTTCTTCCCATTTATGGGGGTCTGGCTCATATGTGATAACAATAAACTGTACCATATTTTCTTCATCTTTTGCAACAACTATATGCAATGGTCGATTTTCACACCAACAAAGAAGCAGCACACTCGGATAAGGAGTATCATCTGGATATTCTTTGATAACTATTCCATGACTAACAACATAAAAAACTTCTTTTTCATCAATACACCTATCACGCATCATGTCAGAGGCGTGGTCTGTATACACAATACGATATTCATCCAAACCCCAGTATCCTCCATACAATTGTATTCAAAGTATACTCGCGCCAAGCAGAAAAGTAAATTCCCACGGCAAAATGGCGAATACACGACATTTACGATTACTCGAAATACACCTTTTCTTTTATATCAAAATGTAACCACGTTGACAGATGTGATAGAATAGCCCCAATGAAATTACTTGTCCTCAATGCTGGCTCCAGTAGCCAGAAAAGCCGCTTGTACGAAATCGTAGACCATCCGTCAACCATCCCCCCTACACCGTTGTGGGCAGCTGATACAAGCTGGACGCAGAAAAAGGGCATGGCAGAACTCAAGGTCACAGCCAATGGTCAGACAATCACGCAAGAATTGCCAACCGAGGAACTCCCAAATACTATCGAACCGATGCTCAAAACGCTCTGGAGCGGGAAAAACCAGGTCATCACACAACCCACAGATATCGATATCGTTGGACATCGCGTCGTTCATGGAGGGCCACATTATCATCAAAGCGTCCTCATCACACCAGATGTCAAAGCTGAAATTCAACATCTTGCATCGTTTGCGCCATTGCACAACCCTGAGAACCTGAAAGGGATCGAGACTGCTGAACGTATCCTGGGCAATATCCCTCAGGTCGCCGTCTTCGATACAGCCTATCACAGCCATCTCCCACAGGAAACGATGGTCTATCCCGGTCCCTATAGCTGGTTTGAGCAGGGTATTCGTCGCTATGGCTTCCATGGCATCAGTCATCAATACTGTGCACGGCGCAGTGCCCAAATTGTCGGACAAGAGTTGAAGTCGCTCCGCATCGTCAACTGCCATCTGGGCAACGGCTGCTCACTGGCAGCCATCCGCGCAGGACAGAGTATCGACACAACGATGGGTTTTACTCCTCTTGAAGGCCTGATGATGGGGACCCGCTCAGGATCTATTGACCCTAGCATCCTGCTTTACTTGCAGCGAGAGCACGGCTACTCTGCTACACAACTCGATCAGATACTCAACAAAGAGTCAGGACTCAAGGGTATTTCTGGTGTATCAGGCGACATGCGACAAGTTTTGCAAGCGATAGAAGAAGGCAATCAACGTGCTAAATTGGCTCTGTCGATGTATGTGTACCGACTACGCTACTTTATCGGTGCCATGATCGCCTCATTAGGAGGGATAGATATCCTCACATTTACTGGCGGAGTGGGGGAGAATTCGCCGGAGGTACGTGCAAAAACCTGTGAGGCCTTTCACTTTCTTGGGCTGCAGCTAGATCAGACCAAGAACGCTGCTTCTCCTCCCGACCAAGATATCGCGACCCCTGAATCTGCTGTACGTGCCCTAATTGTCCATACCGAGGAAGATTGGGAGATTGCTCGCGAGTGCTGGCATATCAAAACTAGCAAGTAGTGGGTATAGCCAAGGCACAGTTTGTGCTTATCCGCCACATAAGTACATTTTAGGGGACATTCACACGATCCTACAAGGGGGAAAAAGGGACAAATGTCATTTCCATGTCCCCGCGACATATTAGTACTTTGGCGACTGTGGAATGAACAGTCAACTAATATCAGGGAACATAGAATTTCCTATAGAGGGCCTTGCCTCATCCTGGTAATATAGTAGAGAACTAGAGTCCCCTTGCAAATCGGATGTGTTCTGGCTCGTTCAATTTAGTTTTAACGATAGGGTAACTTATGCAAACTCGCACAACAACATTTGACCCACTCTCTTCAGCCCCATATGCTAGCTTAACCACATTTCGCAGGAACGGAGCCGCAGTGCCTACTCCTATGTGGTTTGCGATATATGAACCGACTGGGGTTATCTATATTGAGACAGATGCAACTGCTGGCAAGATGAAGCGTATCCGCCACACGCAGCGCGTCACCCTTGCTCAATGTACGGCAAGCGGCAAAGTGACGGGAGAGGTTATCGAGGGACAAGCACGGATCGTTACAGACACAGAGGAAATCTTCATTGCGAAGGGAGCCCTGCAACGCAAGTATGGTTTCCAACGACAAGCAATTTATTTTGTGATGCACCTAATTCGCACTATACGGCGTACAACAGACTCGAACCGTAGCCATATTGCAATCGAGCCAGCCGCAAAGTAAAATAAAGAAGTATCTCTTAGAGCGTGACCATGGAGAGAGGATCACCCAACTTGCATGCTGTATCGCTTAAATAGAAAACGCTTGCGCGTGAGACAAGAGGATCTCTCTATCTTTGCGCTCATTTTCATGGCTACACTCCTACGCCTTATTCTGATCTATTTTCACTGGCCAACCACTAATAGCGATGAAGGGAATATGGGCCTTCTAGCGCGTCATGTTGCCTATAATGGGGAATGGCCCATTTTTTTCTATGGTAATCCTTATCTAGGACCAGTTGAGGGCTATCTTGCGGCTCCGTTGTTTCATCTCTTTGGTCCTTCGACATTCACACTACGGCTCGGTCTCTTGCCATTCTTCCCGCTCTTTCTGATCTGCATGTACTATCTGACTCGTTTGCTCTATACTCAGAAGCTAGCTATATTTACTGTTATATTGCTCTGTTTTGGTTCTCAAGACATCATCTCACGCCAGCTCAAAGCAGTTGGTGAATACCCAGAATTGCTCTTCTTCGCAGCCTTTATTAGCTTGGTCATCTGCTGGCTGGTCCTTTCTTATCACACAGTCGGTGAACAATCACGAACGACTGCACGCCGCATCTTTACCTACGCGGTTCTAGGCCTAGTAATAGGAGTTGCTGTTTGGGTTGATTTCCTCATCTTACCTTTTCTAGCTACCGGGATCTTGCTCCTGCTATTATTCTGCCGCCGCGAACTTGTGTCGTGGGCTGGCATCAGTCTTTTGCTAGGTATCATGATTGGCGCTTTCCCTTTGCTTTATTATAATGTTACTGTGCCCCTAAAGGACAGTACAATTGCCGCTATGCTCAATATTCATCAGGCTCATACTCATCTACAGCTCCTTGCACAGGCTATTGGCACGCTTATGGTCAGTTTGCCAAATGTGACAGGGTTTAATCCTCTCTGCCCTCCTCAAGCTTTTCCTTACCTTGGAGTGCCAAACATGCAGTGTATTGTTCTGCAAGGTGGCTGGGGACTAGGTTACCTAATCCTATTGGTCCTTGCCTTGTTCCTTGCGGCACGTACGATCTGGCAAGGACGGAGAGGAAAATCTCTATTTAAGCCCGAATGGGATTTTGTTGAGCGACAGAGTATGATACGCCAGTGCTGTCAGCTTATGCTACTGGTGAGTGCAGGTGGCACTATCATTTTATATGCAACTAGCCCTGTTGCCGCTTTGTTGCCAGATGTCACGTCACGCTACCTTGTCTGCTTACTCGTTGCCACACCAGCTACACTCTGGCCACTATGGAGTGGGATAGATAGATGGAGAATATCAACCAATTGGCGAGTTATCGCATCTTTTTTCGTGCGAGGATCGCTTTTGCTACTTATCTTGCTAATGTTTGTTCAAGGAACGGTTAGAACATTTAGTCAAATAGCAAGCGCTCAGGCATCCTATCAGCAGCAAGACCAGCTAATACAAAAGCTACTCAGTCTTGGTGCCACGCGTATCT
>DASYAN010000549.1:0-17202 GCA_036501345.1 Ktedonobacteraceae bacterium | reverse complement strand
ACGTCCCTTCACGCTGGTCTCGGCTCCCGCTGGCTTCGGCAAGACGATCTTACTCTCTAGCTGGGCACAATCGCTGCCTGCAAGCCACTCTCGGCTCTGCTGGGTGTCTCTCGATGAGGAAGACAATGACCCACGGCTCTTCTGGGCCTATGTGTTGACCGCCCTGAATATGCAGCAGCCCGAACGCTTTACTCCCTTGCTGAAGCAGCTACAATCACAGCCTCCACCACCACTGAAGGACCTCCTGATAGCCCTTATCAACCTCCTGGTGGGGAGTGAGCAGCAGTTTCTGCTGATCCTGGACGACTATCAGGTGATCACCGAGCAGCAGGTACATACTACTCTTTCGTATCTGGTGGAGCATCTTCCTCCTCAATTGCGTATTATCCTGTCAACGCGTGCTGACCCCCCTTTGCTACTCTCGCAACTACGGGCACATCGGCAAGTGATGGAAGTGCGCACCGAACAGTTGCGTTGTACAGTAAAGGAGACCAAGGCCTTCTTCAATGAGGTGATGGGCATTCAGCTCCCGGATGAGGCGATCCAGGAGGTAACCACTCGCACGGAGGGCTGGCTGGTCGGCTTGCAATTGTTGGGTCTTTCTCTACCAGAGCGGGCTGATCCTCTCACCTTACTGCAGGAGGTCAGTGGGGATCAGCGCTACATCCTGGACTATTTGACCGAGGAGGTGCTCCGACGGCAACCGCAGGACGTCCAAACGTTTCTGCTCTCCACATCCATCCTCGATCGCCTCAGCGCCTCGCTCTGTGACGCTGTCTTGCAGCAGACTGGCAGCCAGCAGGTCCTTCAATGGCTCGAGCAGGCCAACCTATTTGTGGTGTCTCTGGACAGCAAGCGCCGCTGGTATTGCTATCATGCCCTTTTTGCTGAAGCTTTGCGCTACCGGCTGGAGCAGGCGCACAGTGATCTGATGCCTACCTTGCACCATCGCGCTAGCCTCTGGTATGCCGAGCATAACCAGACGGCTGAGGCCATCTTGCATGCCTTTCGTGCCCGCCAGTGGCAGTGGGCTGCTGACCTGATTGAGCAGAAGCTGCTCCAGTTGGTAACACTCACCTGGGGTGCAAGTCAACATACCCTGGCCACGCTTCGGCAGTGGCTGGAGCAGTTGCCAGCAGAGGTCATGGGTTCCCTGCCTCGTCTCTATCTGACCTGCGTCCCGATGTTGTTGGAGGTAGCTTCCTCTCCCGTGCTCAATGGCTGGCTCGATGCCGCTGAAGCAACGCTCACTGCTTCGTTGCCCACCCAGATACCGGATGCCCCACCAGTGATGCCTGCCTCAGAAGAACGGTCAGAACAAGAGAATCTGCTCGGAATAGTAATCGCTTTCCGTGCCTTTCTGCGCAGCATTGAGGGGAACGAAGAAGCAACATTCCTGCTCTGCCAGCAGGCTCTCTCCCTGCTCTCCACAGAGGATTTCATCGGTCGTATGCAAATTGCCTGTTCTAATCAAATTGCTTTTTATGCGTCTTCTGCCAATAATGCTCGATCCGCTGTCCAAAACGGGCTGCAATCTGTCTCCATTGCCCAGGCAGCAGGGCAGACGACTGTCGTGATCTCTTGCATGTCCGCAGCCGCTCTGTACATAATAGGGACAGGGCAGTTGCGTGAGGCTCAGCGGTTGATCCAACAAGCGATAGAGCTGGAGACACAGTTGGGACAACGAGCATTGCCAGAAGTAGGCTATCCCTCTCTTTTTCAAGCGGAGATCCTGCGCGAGTGGAATGAACTCGATGCTGCGTTGCAACTCGTAGAAGAGGGCCTCTCTCTGTGCGGACAGATTGAAATGATGGCAACGCTGATGTTTGTATTCTTTGGGTACGCAGTGCTGCTGCGCGTCCAGCTGTCGCACGGAGCATTGGATGCAGCATGCTCTACTCTCCAGCAGATTGAACGCATTGGGATAACCATGAACCAGCCTCTCTTTCTCTATATCTATTCCTTCTACACCACGGTCGATCAGGTCCGACTCTGGCTCGCCCGTGGGGAACTGGAGCGTGCCACGCGCTGGGCTGAGGAGTTGGATCTGAGAGAGCGGCATGGCACTCCCTTTGCCTGCGAACGGGAAGAGGTGGCTTGCACGCGTGTCCTGCTGGCAAACAAGCAGCCTGATCTTGCCCTGCAGAGACTAGAGCCTGTACTATAGAGAGCAACTCAGGGGCAGCGCTGGAGCCACGTCATTGAGGTTCGGCTCTTACAAGCCCTGGCTCATCTGATGAGCCATGAGGTGCCACAGGCCCTTGACTGCCTTTCGGAGGCAGTCAAGGGCCGAGCCAGAGGGCTACATCCGCAGTTTTGTCGATGAAGGGGCTCCGATGGAGGCTCTGCTCTCTCAACTGCAAAGGCGCAACCGCAAAGACGGACCCACTCCTTATCTGGATGGGCTCCTTACTGCATTTGAGCAAGAGAGGAAGGCACTTGCACAGGCAGAAAAGCTCGCTCAGGCCTCTGAGTTGCCAGAGACATTGAGTGAGCGAGAACGAGAGGTTCTGCAGTTGCTGGCTGCCGGAGCCTCTAATCAGGAGATTGCCCAAGAACTGGTCATTGTCGTTGATACCGTCAAACGTCATGTCAGCCACATCTTCGCCAAGTTGGGTGTGAAGAACCGGGTACAAGCGATACTACGAGCAAAAGCCCTTGGTCTGCTCGATAGGAAGCTCTGAATTTCTCTTGGCTGGCTCCCACCGGGGAACCATGCGATGAAGGCACTGCCGTCAGAGCCAGCTTTGGGTTGATATGCTCTTTTCATACAGCAAAGATAATAAAAGTATAATTAGTAAATAGATGGAATAGAAAATATTGTAAGAATACCATGATTGGAGTTTAGACTAAATTCTTGCGAAGCCAGGAAAATCAGGCACTACCTGAGAAGGAAGCGCCGTATGACCACCAAAAAGACCAAGTGAGGAATAGCTCCAGTTCTGCCAGACCAAGACTTCAACTGTTTGAGCATCAGGATTGACAACCCAATACTCAGGTACCTCTCTCTGCGCGACTGTCATATGTGTCAATTTGCTATGCAGATATGTGCCTAACCAACTTACCAGATGGTGGTCTAGCCTAGACTAGACTAGATAACAAATGGTTAGAGACAATGATGACAAACTTTGGCATTTTTCGAAACTTTGTCCCTGTGTACTCCTAGTAAAGTCCATCTCTATTGGTTATCTTTAGAAGAGTAACTTCAACCTTTCTTAAAATCGCCGTAGCGGTACGTGCTAACAGAGAGGTTCTGTATTGAAAAAAGGAGATTCAAGGATGAACAGTGTTTTCCTCGGCAAGATCAGGAAACTAGCAATCAAGAAAGTTGTTTTCCCAGCTCTCTTTGGACTTGTAGCTCTAGCTGCTCAGATGATAGCTCCAGCGGCTTACCTCTATGCTAAGGGAAGTGGTACGGTTACTCTAAGTGCTGACGTACAATCTTCGTCCATCATCTGCGTATCCATAAACATTAATGGTAATAATCCACACCATCCCCACATCCATCAGCACCCGGCTACAATCAATTTTGTTGATGTAGCGAATCCTGGAGACATTGGCAGCATGCGAACTTTCAAGGATCACACGTGTCAGGGTACTGTATTGAACACGATAGCGATCAAAATTCCCAAGACACCCGCCACTCTGTCGAAGTGCACGATTGTCTTAGGAACCAGGATCGGGAAGTTGACGTGCAAGTAAAAAGGGCTACATGTTAAAAAAGCCCCAGCGAATCATTAAGAATCGCTGGGGCCTTTTTAATTCCAAAATTTAGATCTAAATGGATGGGCATTCCTGATCCATGAGGCTGTTAATGGCCTCGAGTAACCTATCCAGTTCAAACGGTTTCTCTATGAGGAGAATGTCACGGGGTGCGATTTCCTCGCTAGGATTGGTGGCGCTCATCAGAATGGTGGGGATAGCTTTGCTTTCATTTATTGCATATATGCGGTCATACAAATCAATACCAGTGATATCGGGAAGAAGATAATCTAGAATGAGCAGATTCAACTTGTGCTTTTGGAACACATGCAAAGCATCATGGCCGCTTCGCACAAGGAGTGGACAGTAAGGTGTTTCCTGTGAGATTGCCAATGTAAGCACTTCACCAGTAGATTCATCATCTTCAACCACGAGAATCGTGGGAGCTTGAGACTTTGTTAGGTTATAATTCATAGCTTTTCGTCTATCAGTTGCTATACTCTAGTACATTTCCAAGATTTCTTATCAGCTTCCAAGGGAATCTTAACATAATTTTCAGTCTATGTACAGTGCTTTCAGGTGCACCAATCCGAAAAAGGCTCACCCCTTGGTGTTCAAGAGGGAGCCTGCCTCCTAATAACAAGCCATGCGGGCCCTTCCGCTGGCGGAATTTAAGCTGCTCTGCTCATTGCACCAGCGTAGTGTAAACTACAAGGCGCAACGAGGTTTGATGTTGTTGAGGAATCCATTGTCCGGCGCAGGTAATCAGATTCAGGAAGGTGCCTGATGAATTACCAAAGATTTGAGTAGTGGGAGCATTGTTTGGAGGATAGGACTCAATTTTGATTACCTGAAAATGCAGTGTATGTCCGCTTGCATCCTCAACTGTGACTATATCACCCACGCTCATTTCGTGAAGCCGCCAGAAAACTGCAGGCGTAGCACCGGGACGATCTAGGTGACCGTCAATCACTGCACTACCACGTTGGCCAGGAATAGGACCCTTTTGATACCAGCCAACACCTTCCCATTGATTGCGCGTGGGAACACCTAATGAGCCGTCCGCTTGTACCTGCACTGGCTCGACTGGTGCGTCCACACCTATTTTAGCAATGATCAGATGCGCGTTCGCAGCCATATTCAGTGGGGGCGTGGGCGTTGCCTCTGGGCTTTGATGTGCCTTGACTATATGGTCTTGTGATGGCGTGGGTGAAGAAAAAAAAGATCTGCCCCATAGATAACCGCTGATGCTAACACTCATTACCAGAAATAGAAGCACAGACGCTACTACATACCAACGACGCTGTTTGAATTGCATTGAAATTCCTCCCCATATACAATCCCTGATATGATATATCACCTAAAACAACCAATTAAAAGCTATACATTGACCTTGTTACTCTGGCGAGCTTGGCTCTGCCGCATGGTCCGATATATGAAGTAACCTGGTTCGCCACTCTCCTTATGAATAGAAGAATAGCGAACCAGTATTGTCGCATTAACTACTCAGATACCAATCAGGCTAATCAACGCGATTAACTGTATCACCTTTAGATGATTGCTAATAGGTTACATCGCGCTTTAGCAAATGGTGCCTGATTTACTACGTTTGCTGTCCCCCAGCACTCGGATCACTGCCAGTATTTGGCAATCCAGGTACGCTTCCCACTCCACCGGAGCCAGATGTATCTCCTGTCTCGTTAAATCCAGATACGCCTTCTACTCCACCGAATATGTTATAGGTATTATAGGTATTTGATGAAGCGACAGCTACAGATGATATTGCGATGGAAGATGGTACTACCGGTGTCGTTGTCGGGCTTGCTGTATTGGTGGCAGAGCTCTCTCCTTGTGTAGAATCTCCACTTTTATCTTGACATTCCTCTCTTTCTTTGCAACCCTGGTGCTCTTTTTTCTCCTCGCACCCGTTGCATTCCTGACTATTCCCTTCTTTTGCAACGAAGATCGTATCTATTGCTTTATTATTGCTTGTATCGCAGTCACATCCGGTATGCACTCTCGCCGTATTCGTGAGGCGCGGGACCGTTTCCTCAGTCAGCTTGCCAGAGATTTTGATAGCGGGCAAGATCTCACCGCCATACACCGGATCATTACCGAGATACTTTGCAATAATTATTGCCGGACTCTTCGTATCACTGGTTGTAATATCCCAACCATGTCCGCTTGCCCGTAGGTTGTGCATCCCAATCGGGACAGAATCTGAGACAGTGATAGTAGAGGTTGTCGGACCAGCGTGGGAGTCATTACCTACCACGATGATAAAGGTTACATCATCGCCCACCTGAAAATGATCTCCGCCCAGATGACTCTTACTAATAAAGAGATTGGGTTGTCCCTTTCCCTCCTCAGATTTGGACCCGTAGGCATAAGCAGCCGCCGTGGGCAATGCGAAACCAGCCATCACCGCAAGGCTCTCCGTGAGGAGCATACCGAGTAAGAAGGCTCGTAGCAACAAGCATGGCAGCGCTCGGCATCTTTTGATAAAACTTTTTTGATGCTTCACTTAAAATCCTTCTTTCACTATGCTGTCTCCAACAGAAGTGATGGTTAGCAAGAATCAAGATAGATGAAAGGTAATACTCTACGCAGTTTCAACTATCTTAGTATTATGCTAATCCAATTTGATTATAAGGATAGACACCAAATACGTTCCATCAAAGATGAAAGATAGAAATATATGCAAGCTTGCAAACAGCTATATTCTCAGGATAAAAGAGCGGCTCATGCTCCTCTTATGCAAGGAGTGGTGAACCGCGTTATCGTTTTTATCCCGCTTCAATCCCGTTTCAATCATAACCGGGCTGCGTGCGTTACAGGCACGGATCTTACCACTATGAAGCGGTAGAGTTACTGATTGCCCATTATCCTAGCTTGGATCGCTACCTGTATTCGGCATGGCTGGGAAAGGACTAACCGATCCTTTACCAGTGGGATCATGTTTGCTATCATCGCTGGTAGTATTAGTTGGTATTGGTGTGCTAACACTGCCATCTCCTGTAGTACACTCACAAGATGTGTCTACACTCTGGTGAATGTGCTGATAAACAGCTGTATGTACACTCTGCTGACCACATGCACTATTACAAGGCTTACTTCCTTGATCATTACAACCGCTATCGCAAGCACTGCTATTCTGACTATTACAGCCGCTATCGCAAGCACTACTGTTCTGACTATTACAGCTGCTATCACAAGCACTACTGTTCTGACTATTACAGCCGCTATCGCAAGCACTACTGTTCTGACTATTACAGCTGCTATCACAAGCGCTATCAAGTATAGATTTGATATTGTTATTAATAACTGCCTGACCATGTGCCTTGTCAGTGTTACCCGGAACATTCACCAAAGCAGTATTGGTAATTACATTGCTTGCATCTCTAGTGATTGTGCCCTTGATAGTGACAATAGGTAAAGTGGCACCAGGGGCTATAGGGTAGTTTCCCTTATAAGTGCCGGAAACCTCGAATCGAGTATACTTAAAACCTACTTGAGTATTCCAGTGATTTCCGTTTGCACTGACATTGCTTAGCCCTTGTGGCAGAATATCCATAAGCGTAATCGGTACTCCGCTATGGATTGTGCCAGCATGTGTTGCACTTCGCATGGTCAGCGTATAGGTCACTGTCAACTGGTCGATATGAGACGAGATTTTTATAGATACCGCTGGGGCTTTAGTATTCGCAGGTGTCGCATCTGCGTTCAGTAGAGACTGCTGGAGGCTAGCAAAGGCAATGCCGAGGCAGCCAATGAGTAGGCCAGCTACTAAAAGAGTACGTACAAGCGAGGATGGCCAAGAGGCAAAGCGTTTTAACATAATCCTCATCCACTTCGTTTGATACTGCATACAAAATTCCTTCTTCCACTACACCCATTACCAATTAATTTGACAGAATGCGTGATACAAACCCATAAAAGTACGATAGCTTGTATAGCATGTATCATGATTGCATCATGCCAATTCCAGACTAATTATACATGATCTCACGATTATTTACAAATCATAATCGCACAAGTACTACTATCATTATATTTATATAGATTAAAGTTATAAAGTTATAAAGTTGTATTGGGCAAAAGTGACGCAGAGCAGCCAAGTCTTGACATACATACTCCTCATGAGGTATTCTTTCATTAGAAAATGATAATGATTATTATTCTTAGGGCAACCTAATTTAGGGAGGCCTAATGTTATGAAAGCAACACTCAACGAGAATGCACAAGCAGTATTGAGCGTCGTGCAGATATTCCACAGTCATCCGACAGCTGCAGAAGTGTATGAAGTGGTGAGGGAGAAACGACCACGCATAGGCATTGCGAGTGTCTATCGTATATTGCACAATTTAGTTGAGCAAGGTTATATCAAGGAATTGCGGCACAGTGATGAGAGTTGTCGCTATGATGCTCATATAGAGCGCCACGATCATGCAATCTGCATCATCTGTGGTGCGCTACTCGATGTTCCCATTGAGGTAAAATTGCCCCAAGATGTCTTACAAGCTGCGGCAGAGGCCGCAGGCATTGAATTGGGCTCGCATGAGCTGCGTCTCTATGGACGCTGCCTACTATGCAATACGAGCAAAGGACAGACAGTGCACCTAAAGTAATCTATAGTAATTTACAAATGGAGTTGAGTGCATGGAAAGCGGATCAGATGTCAAGGTAATGAATAATACAGCAGATACATTAGCAGGAAATCCACCCTTACCATCTAATACAGCATGGCAGGAGATTAAAGAAATTGTTAGTGCCATCCGTAGGAATGATGATACTTCGCACGCGTTCCTGTTGCGAGTAGTGCAACCGGGCCTAGCGGGTCTGATGGATGGATCTGTCTCAACACTGGCCCCAATCTTCGCTACTGCCTTCTTCACCCATAGATCGTTCGCTGCTTTCCTGGTAGGTATAGCATCTGCAATGGGAGCGGGTATTAGTATGGCTTTTTCAGAGGCCCTTTCCGATGATGGAGAAATCACGGGCCGTGGTAATCCAATGGTGAGAGGCGCTATTACAGGCATCATGACGTTGATTGGGGGTACGCTGCACACTTTGCCATTCTTACTCAGCAACATTCGGATCGCGCTGATCATGGCATACGTCGTTGTGGCCGTCGAGTTGGTGGTTATTGCTGCGATTCGTCATCGTTACTTTGGTACGCAGTGGCTCAAATCCATTCTTCAGGTCGTCGGTAGTGGCATCCTGGTCTTCCTAGCTGCATATATCTTCGGCAATGCCTAATGGAAAAATGCTCTTCTTCTGTTACGGTCCGAATGCTCCGAAACATCTAAGGAATTTATGGGGTTTAATTCCCCAGGAGGAAGATAACAACTTCCCCACTTTATAGGATTTCTACATAGCCTTCCGTTCCATTCACCCGGATTCTCTGTCCGTCATTGATCAGCTTGGTGGCATTTTCTACGTTTACTACTGCAGGTAAACCATATTCACGTGCGATAACTGCTCCATGGGTCATTAGTCCACCAACTTCGGTGACGAGGCCTTTTATGGATACAAACAATGGTGTCCAGCTAGGGTCAGTAAATGAGGTGACTACTATATCTCCCTCTTCTAGATCAGCATCTTCCATGTTTAAGATGACACGTGCTCGTCCCTCTATAACTCCGGAAGAAACAGGTAGACCTACAATAGCTTCGGCTGGGAGATTTTCTCGTTTGTACTCACCTGCAATGATTTCACCATCAGACGTGATAACACGTGGGGGAGTTAGTTTTTCATAGAATTTGTACTCGTCTTTTCGTTTGCTGATGATCTGGTAATCCAGTTTATGTGTGTGTACGACTTCGCAAAGTTCTTCAAAAGTGAGATAGTAGATATCTTCTTTTTCATGAAGAACGTTGGCTTGTACGAGTTGTTCGGCTTCTTTCAGTAAAGCCTGCTTATAAACGAAGTAGCGATGAACTATGCCGTATTTTGGATATTCACGATAACCGATGAAATTTCGGATGAGGCTGATCATTCGTTTTGTCTCTTTGGCTTTTTGTTCACCATCTGGTAATTGCTTCAATCGATCTAATAACTCTTGTTCTTTTTTCAATGCTTCCTGTCGCCCTTGCTCAAATCTCCGCTTGCTTTCACCTGGTTCAAAGTTTTTGATGTTACTGAGAATCATGAGGACAAGAGTAGTTGGTTTTTCGCTCCAACGAGGTCTCGTAATATCGATTTCCCCGGCACATCGCATTCCGTATTTGTTGAGATAAGCATAGATAGCGTCCCGGCTTTCCTGTCCACCATCAAACGTAACCAGTTCATCCAAAAAGCTATCATCTTTTACATGCTGTAAGTAATTGATTACTTCCGGATAAGGACGAATTACATCTGCGACATCCAATAGCGCCAGACCCATTTCCGAAGTAATATTGTTTGGGACAGATTGAGAAAGCGTATCTGCTACGTTTTTTTCACCTAACCACTCCTTCATTTTTTCATTGATCCATGATGAAGCATTCATAGCAGTCATAATCACACCGAAACCTTGCGGACCAGATAAACTCTTCTTTAATTGCTGAATGTCTTCCAAAATAAAATCAATCAGATCCGATCCTGATTTCGTTTGGATGTTTTGTTTTAGCTCTTCTATCGATGTTTCACTACGCTTGATCAAGTCAGAAACGATTGCCGGATCGTATTCGTTTAGTGCTTTAAAATCCGCAAGCGACGGACCTTGATTGCTTTTACCGGGAGTCTTTCCTTGCTTATCATCTGGTAACGACTGTATAAAATCTCCCCGTTCTATGATGGTCATCAATGCATCTTTTATGAGCGGATCGCTTTTTCCCATAACATCTAATATACTTTCTCTGCTAGCCGATGAAGCCAGCAGAGGTGTAACATCAACAAACAACCTTCCACCAGCTTTAAACATGGGTCTAGCGGCTGTTAACTGGAATAAAGATATTCCCAATGGTTTCATGGGGTCGGTCATCATTTGTTGATGACCGACAGATACATACACGTGATTTTCTTGATCATTTGCTTCAGGGATGGGGTATAAAGTAGTGATTGGCCGACTCTGGACAATGTAAAATGTATCATCAACCAAACACCATTCGATATCTTGTGGGCAACCAAAATAAGCTTCGATCTGTCTTCCTATGCGTGCAAGTTGTAAAATTTGTTGTTCGGTAAGCGTTTGAGTCTTTTGCTGATCAGGAGCGATCTGCTGTGTCTCTGTTCCGCCTTCTTTTCGTCCATAGATAGCCAATTTTTTGGTTGCTATCATCTTATCGACGATTTCCTCTTCCTGCACTTTATAACAATCGGCAGATACCAAGCCAGAGACCAGTGCTTCTCCAAGTCCAAAACTGGCATCGATTGATAGCAGCTTTCGGTTAGAAGTAATCGGATCAGCTGTAAACATGATCCCTGCTGCCTCCGGGTAGACCATTTTCTGGATGACCACAGACAGATGGACCTTTTTGTGGTCGAACCCGTTCTGCATCCGATAAATCACCGCACGGTCCGTAAAGAGCGACGCCCAGCACTTGCTGATATGCTTTAGGATTGCCTCCTTTCCGATAATGTTCAAATATGTATCCTGCTGGCCGGCAAAGGAAGCCGTCGGTAAATCCTCTGCAGTTGCGCTGGATCGTACTGCATAGGCATTTTTTTCATCAAGCCTGGAGAGGAGGCGGGTGATCTCTTCATGAATGTCTTGAGGGATGGCTATCCCTTCGATGACGCTGCGAATCTCGCCGCTAAGTTCACCGATTTTATCCCGGTCTTCCACCTTTAGAAGCGATAACTGATCAAGTAATTCGTTAATCGACGATGTTTCCCCAATGATTCTTTTAAAGGCTTCAGTAGAAATACAAAAGCCATCCGGTACGCGTATTCCTTCAATCTTGGAAAGTTCCCCCAGGTTCGCGCCTTTCCCCCCAACAACCATGAATTTTGTTTTGTCAATATCCTGAAAGCCAAGCACAAAGGAACTCATACGTTTCCCTCCTTTGGCAATTCCTTTTTCCATAATAATACCTCCCCAATAAATCTCATTAACGTTTTATTGCATTATAGCAGTAACAAATGGGAATAACTAGTCTAGATTTACAATTTTTTATATGTTATAATTAATGTAGGGAGAATTTTGCTTGTAAATTTTGATAAATTGGCGATGGGTATGACGCTTAGAACCTTGATAATAAGGGATTAGAGGCTAATGTGAATTTCTACAATTAGCCTCTAATTATTTGGAGATAATAGTTGTGAATTTAGATTTTGCACCTCATAATGGAATCTGTTATCTATAAATCAAATAGTATTTTCTTCTATCCCTACAGACTCAACTCATATTCTTTTACCCGTCTATAGAAAGTATTACTCTTCATGCCTACCCTTTTCATAGCTTCTATAGATTGACCACCGTAAGATTATCTCATACAATATCTGAGAAGATATTACATGGCGTCAAATAGGGTCCGCCTGCTGTGATATTGAAGGAGGTTCGATGCACATTCGTAAAGCTGTGTTACCAGTTGCTGGCCTGGGAACACGAGTATTGCCTGCCAGCAAAGTTGTGCCGAAAGAATTGCTTCCTATTGTTGACAAGCCAACTTTACAATATATTGTAGAAGAGGCTGTCGCCGCTGGTATTGAAGAGATTATTTTCGTGACGAGCCGCAGTAAGCGTGCCATCGAAGATCACTTTGATGCATTCCCCGAACTGGAGCAAACGCTGGAGCGCAAAGGCAAGCAGAAGGAGTTGGAGGAACTGCGGCGCATACAGGGACTAGCAAAATATGCTGTGGTACGCCAGGTAGAGCCTCTTGGGTTGGGTCATGCAGTCCTCTGTGCAAAAGAACTAGTAGGCGATGAGCCATTCGTCGTCATGCTGGGTGATGAGATCTATCCCCACGAGCCCTGCCTGCAACCCCTGATTGAGGCCTATGAGCGGTATCACAGTTCCATACTTACTCTTGTTACGGTCCTGCGCGAACAGGTCTCTGCATATGGCGTAGCTTCTGTAAAGACGCAAGAAGGCAATACATTCCAGGTTACTGATCTGGTTGAGAAGCCTAAACCTGCAGAAGCTCCATCTGATCTTGCTGTTGCGGGCCGCTATGTGATTACACCAGATATCTTTGCGCTGATCGAGAAGTTGCCACCCGGCAGAGGTGGAGAAATTCAACTCACGGACGCACTTCAGATCCAAGCATGCCAGGGACGCTGCCATGGTATTCATTTTGCCGGGCAGCGCTACGACATGGGAACTCCTATCGGCTTATTGACGACATCGATTGCCATAGGCTTGCAACGTTCTGATATTGCGCCCGCACTACGTGAGTATATACGCCAGACATTAAAAACAGAGTGACAAAACCGTACAAGATGCCGGGGCTCTCTATGAGCCCTTGCTATGTGACTAAAGGATAGGAAAAGGCAGGCCCCCTTCACATTTTTGTACTCATCCATATTGACACGTTTTGATATAATTTCAATTAATAAGTTGCCACATGCCACGTTTTGAAATACAAATTCTAGCCACTCGTTGAAATTAAAAATTCTAGCTATGAGAAAGAAAGGATATGCATATCTCCCCATGCCGCAACTAAATAACTATGGATGCGATGACATTTCTTGGATTGGTCACAGTCGGATTCTTCGTTGTCATGGTCGTTTCACTAATCGGTGGAAAGAGCTATCGATGTAATAAGTGTGGTTTTACAACATCAAGCCATCTTGAGTCCTTAGGTCACGAAAGATTGGAAAACTCACATAGGTGTGAATAACTAATAAAAGCGCTTGCTAGCAAAAAAAGCAGGCGCTTTTGTATAATTGTAAGGACCCATATCTCTCGTTTGCCACGATCATCAAGAGAAGGCTATAATGAAAAGGTGATGTTTGGGAGGAGATCAGGGGGGATTAAATTTCATTTTTCATTTTGATGATACATGTGAGGATACACAATGATTATTTTTGAGACGGAGCACTTGCAGTTTCGGCCATTGACAAACTCCGACTTGGATGACTTGACAGCACTCTATGCCGATCCTGAAGTAATGCGCTTTTTGGGTGGCCCGCGCACTCCAGATGAGGTGCAGCGTGTGCTAAACAGGTATATCCGAGAATATCAGATCTATGGACACGCGTTTTTTGCCATCATTCACAAGAGCGACCAGCAGTTTATTGGGCAATGTGGACTGCTAGATCAGGAGGTCGAAGGGCAGCCAGAAGTGGAACTGGGATATGTACTGGCACGACCATACTGGCAACAGGGGCTCGCCGTGGAAGGTGTTCAGGCGCTCAAGGACTATGGCTTGCAGCAGCGAGGCTTTCCTCGCCTGATTTCGCTGATTCCACCTGAGAATCAGGTCTCTATCTCTCTCGCAGAGAAGATTGACATGCAGTACGAACACGATGTGGACCAGTGGGGACAGAACTTCCGCCTCTATGCAACCAAGCCAGCTCAGCACACGGATGCCTAGAGACTTCTCTGACGCTTGAGCTCAATTTAAGGTAAGATACTCTTCTGTTTAAGAGCATTTTGCCTTAAAAATGAGCCCAAGAATTCAACTAATGCCGTCACTGGTTACGACTAACGAGCAACCCTTCCCTCACTTGCCACTGATATCTTTGTTTCGTGCCCATCCCAAATGCTGGATTGCACGGCTCATCGTGGCTGTACTGACCTTTATTCCCTCTTGCGCTTCCCACCGCTGACAGTGCTCCTCTAGAGTAGCATCAGGGTATGCCTCCAGTTGTGTTTGTAGCTTTGCTCGCAATAGCCCAAGCTTCTTGGGAGGACGTCCCGGAATTGGCTTGGGCAGTAGACTCCCTGTCTCTCGTCGTTGTTTAAGGTATCGCTTAATAGAAGCTCTCGATACCCCAAACACCCTAATAACCTCGGCACGTGGTTTGCCTTGGTCTACTGCATAAAGAATACGTTCTCTCAGATCTGGTGGGTAAGGTCTCATATCTCAATTCTCTCTCATAACTCAAAAATTTTCGGCAAGTCGTTGTAGCTTTCTGGTACCAAAGGATGATATATGTGTTCTATCAACCTCTGCCGTGAAAACTCTTACTAATCACTCTCAATAATAACCTGAGGGTGTTCCCGAACTTAAAGCTTCTCCAGGGGAGAACCTGACAGTTTGGGTTCTCACACTCTGTCAAAAATTTTTTGACGTATTGATATACAAAGAAGTCTGGATACTGCTGACCTGCTTGCTAGTGAATTGAGCATTTTGGCAATATCTACTAGTTCTAAGATACCTCGTGAGAACCATTATGTCTATATCTGTGTCACGTTTTGCTACCATTTGCGATAAGAACGCAAATGGTAGCAAAACGTAATCGCAGGTGGCTTGGAAAGGGAGTGCTTCATCCTCTTCCCTCTCAAACTGTCAAATTCTTTTACCTTCGTTTGAATCATATCTAAATGATTAATGAAGCAATTAGGACGAGATCCCTGATGATGAGAGATATCTCTCTCTCGATCTTGTGTATGCGTAAAGTATACCAAGGAAAGTTCGCTTTTTCGAGGACAACGTGAGGACAACAAAAGGACGAATAGGGGACAAGCGAGGACGAATAAGGGACAAGTTATGAAATGTACCTAAAAAACAACGCGGTGAGGACAGTTTTCCGAGGGATGTCTGGATGGGATTATGGCGGCGAATTAAGAACCAGTAATATCGATGGTACCATCGTTTCCACAATTGACAAAGCGTAAGTCAGCTCCGGTGATAACGCGTAAGCCGCTTGTGATATTCAGTACTCGATCGCATGTATTAGTATAATGTGATACCAAATTTTTAGAAGGTATAGAGACCTGCTGTGCATCTGAGACTATACAACCATTTTTCTGATTCTCAGTACTAAAAGTGCGTGTGGTAATCCCATCGATAGTATAGGCAGTAAGTACTAACGAGGCTGAATGGCATTGCTGGTATGCTTGCCAGAAGCATTTCTCAACGTGCTGCGCATTGATCATGTTCAACGTTGTACCGCCTATTGTTAGAATGATATTGCCACACAGCTTTTTAGAACCCTGGGCTATTGGCTGAAGTGTACTTGTATGTTTAGAGGAACCGCAAGATTTCACGCTGATAATTAAGAACATCAGTATAAAGATTGCCCCTATGGCATAAAGGATTAGTTTGTTTCTGCTCATTATATCCTCCGTTCTAGTTCAGCAGGAACCTTTCGTTAAGCACATTGTAACGGGATTTTGTACGCTCATAATAGGGGAAAACAGGGACAGTTCTCACTTTTGGGCGATCTAACAGAAAAAAAATCTCGCACTTGTCAGCCAGACCTGTACACGCTATAGTAAGGCAAGAGAGGTTCTATTTCTTGAACACTGAATAAGGACAGTTATCATAGGTCTATTGTAGAACCACAACGTGTGAGGGAGTTTTAAAATTGACAGACTTTATTTTATTGCTGCATCAGTATAATGTATATCTGATAGTAGCTGCAGCGGCAATTACTAGTATATGGGGGCTCGTCATATACTTTGCGCGGAAAGTAATGATCAAGCCCTGGCGGATCATGTTGATCATTACACTCGCATTGGGCATCTTGCAGGGATTATTTGGACTGATCATGGTTTTCTCGGGACTGAAACCAGATGGTGGTAAAAACCTGTATTATTTGCATTATGTCTATGGTGGTATTGTTGCTCTAGGTATTCCTCTGACATGGCTGAGCTTTACCACGAACGGCAAGAATCAGCGCAAAGACCTACTGATCTACAGCATTGCAACATTAGTTTTAGTCGCAGCAGCCATTCGTGCCTGGATGACCGGTCCAGCCTGAATAACCACAAATTTGGCAATTTATACCCAAAGGGCACACGGTTGCCCGAGTGTAGGGGCCCAATTATGATGTTTGACTTTTTAATCCGGCAATTCATACCCAGAGGGCACACGGTTGCCCGTGTCGTAGGGGCCCAATTCACCGTGTGCCCTCTGGGTATTGCGCCCGTGGGGTGGGGTGGGGCTTGCGGACATCGGCTTAATGTGTCAAAAACCATCATTGCGCCCGTCTGAACAATTACGGAATAAAAATATATGCGAGCTTCTTTTATTCACATAGCAGATACCCATCTGGGCTATGAGCAATACGGTCTACGTGAACGTTTCAATGATTTCAGTCGCAGTTTCTGGAAGATCATTGATGACGCTATCGATCGCAGGATCGACTTCATGGTCATTGCTGGCGATCTTTTCAACAAGCGAGCTATAGATGCACAAACCCTCATCCATGCAATTGAGGGCTTAAAGCGGCTCAAAGAGCATAACATCCCGGTGATCACGATTGAGGGAAACCATGATCGTAGCTATTACCGAGATGGCATCTCCTGGCTGCAATTTTTGTGCTACCAGGGCTATATCATTCTCCTAGCTCCTATTATGGAAGATGGAGCACCGCAGCTGACTCTCTGGAAACCCGAAAATATGCTGGGATCGTATGTTGACCTGGTAGGAGGAAAAGTACGTGTCTATGGGCTACCCTGGC
>DASYAN010000548.1:0-7178 GCA_036501345.1 Ktedonobacteraceae bacterium | reverse complement strand
CTCAAATAGCGATCCATCAGATCTGGATTGTCAAGCAGTTTCTGCATAATGAGAGCTGCAGTGCTTGCCGTAGGTGGCTGCATGGCTGCAGTAAATATCGAGGTTCCTGAGAGCAGCTCAAAGGCGCGTATTGCATCAGATGGACCTGCGATGGCGCCTCCTTCTAGACCAATAGCCTTTGAAAGGGATACCATGATGAAGGTGGCACGTTGCAGATGAGCAAACTCCTGAGCAAATGGTCTGTGTGAAGGTCCGTAGATGAAGAAACCATTGGCATCATCAACATAACTGGCCGCACCATATTCCTCGCATACATCAATGAGCTCGCCCATGGGGGCTATACTACCATCGGTCGAATAGACACTCTCAAAGACAACTACTACTTTCGCTCCAGTGAGTTTGGCCAGTATTTCTTTCAGGTGCGCTGGATCATTATGCCGAAAGTAGAAGAGTTGCTGATTGAGGGGAAAACGTTCAACGCCCTTGCGCAAGCTCCAATGGCTATCGCGATCGAGCACGAATACTGTATCACGGTTATCAATAAAGCAGTCATCACTCTTCGAAAAGCGAGTGCTCATGGCATGAAGAAAACCCAAATTCGCAAGCAGGCCAGAGGCAAAAGTAATGGCTCGCTCTTTGCCTGTAACACGGCATAGCAGCTCTTCTACTTGAGCATGAGCTGCACATACCCCTTGTAACAGTCGAGAACCTCCTGTTACCAGTCCATACGTTCGCGCAGCTTCTGTAAAATGAGAAAGAATCTCTGGCTCCTGTTGGAGCCCAAGAAAGTTGATACCAGCAAAGTTCACAAACTCTCTTTGCCCTAAATGAATAGTCGCATTGGCAGGACCCTCCAAGACTGGAATATCGTACAAGAGACCTTCATTGTGAGCTGATTCGATAAACGACGTGAATCCCCAGTCAACCATAGGGTATTGCAAGACCATATTTCTTCTCCTCAGTTTGATAACGCATCCCGATACTGTATTTTGAACATTTCATGTTACAGTATCTACTCCAGAAACAGTAGCATATGCTCTAGAAACAGTAGCACAAGACAAGATTACAATATGGTAATGAAAAAATACAATAGCTTAGGATTAAAAATATAGTTAAAATGGCATTAAAATGACTAAAGATATAGTTAAAATGTCGTTAAAATGGCCAAAAAAAACATTAAAATGGCCAAAAAAAAGTTAAAATATCATTAAAAAACTGATCAATATCTCTATAGCCCATTAATAGTAATTAACTAAATAATTGTGCAAAAATTACATCGAGATTACTTAGTTAGCTCGTCAACGATCATAAATAGTCGGACTCTTCATTTTTCCGGGAAAACTCATGAAATCTTGTTAGGTGACCACCAAAAGTACACAAACTCCAAAAAATAGGCCACTCTCATCCCCCATAGGCGCGAACTTAGTAGGGTGTGAGAGGTAAAAGGATAATGAAAGGAGAAAGAGAGCGGGAATCTGAGAAGAGAGAGGAGGTCCCTTCTGTGGTAGAGTAAGAAAAAAACAGTGATACTCACCCGGAGGAGACCATGTCCAAGTATAGCGCACCAGAGGTAACGGAACAAGGGATCAAGCTGATCGATCAAGAATGGGAAAAGCAAGTGCTCACGCGGATTCCTGCAGAAACGGAAGAACAGGCATTTAAATTGGGAGCCTTTGTGCGTTGCCGAGAAATCACAAGCGTGGGAGATCTCTTACGTGCATTGCTGGCCTATGTCCTGTGTGTATCTTCTTTCCGACAATTAGGGAGTTGGGCGGTATTGCTTGGTGTAGCCAACATTTCTGATACAGCTTGGCGCAAGCGGCTACATGGGGCCAACGCTTGGTTGCTCTGGCTCTTGGGAGCATTGCTTTGCGGTCCACAGGTGGCCTGTGAGCAGAGAACCAGCTCTGCATTTGGGCGCGTCATCTTAGTGGATGGGACACGTCTCAAACAAGTGGGTGGCACAGGTGATGATTGGCGTATGCATTGTGCCTACGATCTGCGTGCAAGTCGTCTGATCCAAGTGCATGTCACCGATAAACATACAGCGGAGTCACTCCAGCATTTTCAGTTACAACGCTTTGATCTTCTTATTGCTGACAGAGGATATGGCTACCGCAAAAATATCGCGTATGCATATCAACAGCAAGCGTATGTTATTCTTCGATTTGTTCCGAGTACCTGTCCGCTGTTGGATCGATATGGTCAACCCCTTGATGTCGTTGCATGGCTTCAACAGGTGAAAAAAGGGAAACATTGCCGAAATGCATGGTGCATCCATGAAGGGAAAAAGTATCATGTACGGATCATTGCTTCGGCACTTCCACCTGAGAAAGCAGCAAAATCCCGCAAAAAGAGGGAACAAGAAGCAAAGAGGAAAGGAAAGCAACTTCAGCCTGACACGTTGTTTTTGGTAGGCTGGTCATTGTTGATCACGAACCTTCCGAAACGTCCTTGGTCCTATCAACACATTCTCCAGCTCTACCGTGCACGATGGCAAATTGAGCTTCTCTTTAAACGAATGAAGCAAATGATGGATATGCATGTGACACGATCGAAAACACCGCAAGGATGTGAGAGCAGTCTCTTAGCTTGGTTGGTTGTTTGGGCATTACAAGAACAAGAAGCGCATGAAGCTCGGGATGTTCTGCGTCACGTTCATCACTGTCTCGATTCACCTGTTCTTGATATACCAGAAGGAGAACTCAGTCCATGGCTCTTGACAAAAATCTGTCTTCAAACGATTCTCATAACCATTCAGGGACATTGGACAAGATCACGCCTCGATCTCTGTCTACCGTATCTTCAACGCTTTTTGTACGGCAGTCCGAGAAAGCGGCGTTTGCAGTCCAATCAGGTCTGTTCTCTCTTGGACAAACTTGCTCCCATTTCTTCTGATTGACGTGGAAGCTCTTTTTGCCACTAGTGCAGGATTAAGTTCGCGCCAATGCTCTCATCCCCACCTCTTAATATGTGTGTACCCATCAACCTCTAAATATTGTGGAATTTTTATATCTTGATACACTTGTAGAGCACAACCAACAACTTTTATTGTACTTGACTTATCTATATTCTTGTGCTATCCTACTCCTGTATTATTCCAGAAAACGCTAGATTATAGAGTTTCACTTTGGCTGATGGAGATAGAGCAATAGTTCTCTTGATATGGGAGTGCTTCTCGATTATAGAACTAATCCTGCCAAAGTCCTAAAGACTATTGTGGTGTGAACATCGTCTAATTCGTAGCCCCTCACAGCAGGGATATTTGACAAGTACCGCAAGGCTTTGCAACGTGGTAACTATTAGGAGTAAGTAATGATACCTGTTTTTCCTCTATTTAAACAACTTGATTTGGCAGACAAAGAAGAATTTGAAACAAAGACAAAGTGCTTTCTACCCTATTCTGATTATAACTTTGTAAGTTTGTGGAGTTTTAACACAAAAAAAGATATAGAAATATCAATTTTACACGATAACCTTGTTATTAAATTCACAGATTACATTACAACTAAGCCTTTTTACTCCTTTTTAGGAACAAATCAAGTGAATGAAACAATAGACATACTTCTTGAGTTTTCCAAAAAAAATAAATTGCCCTCAGAGCTAAAACTTATACCAGAAGTGTGTATAGGCACACTCAAGGATAGTCAAAATTATACTATTTTTGAAGATAGAGATAATTTTGACTATATTTTATCAGCAAAAGTACTCTGTGACTTAAGCGGTCATAAATATCTGGTAAAAAGAAATCGTATCAATAGATTTAAAAAAAACTATGACAATCATAGCATATCAGTTTTAGATTTAAAAAAGGATTCAACTAGAGATGAAATTATAAATCTATTTCATTTATGGGGAAAGCAAAAAAATCAACTTAGAGCAGAGGCTGAAATTGAGTTAACTGTAAATGAGTTAACTGCTATTAAAAGGTTACTAGATGATGCAAATCTACTTAATTTATATTCAGTAGGAATTTACTGTAATTCTTCTTTGATTGCTCTTTCTATCAATGAACTAGTTCAGGATAGTTATGCTATGACTCATTTTGAAAAAGCAGATACATCTTATACTGGAGTCTTTCAATATCTAAAGCATATTACAGCAGAATTAGTATATAAGTTAGGTATTCTCTACTTAAATTATGAGCAAGATTCGGGTATAGAAGGGCTGAGAGAAGCTAAAGAATCATATCATCCAATCTCTTTTTTAAAAAAATATATCATTTCCTCTAATTAACAATTGCGCCTGTAACTTTCTCCCCTTTTGGAAAGGTACCAAGTGTTTTTCGTATTTCTATGTTCTTACTATGCATTATTTCCTCATTCCTCAAAGTACTGCAAAGAGAGTGTACACGCACATTCCGCAATATGAATCTGGAATGTCTTCCTAAGTGGCTTTGCAAAAAAGACTGCGGAATGTGAGGACATATACTGATCTGCCAATTTCTAAACCCGGACTGAGCTCTTGCTCAAGAGAGACAGTATCGTTATTGGGTCAGTTTAACTTCGATCCTATGGTCCACATCGCTAATGCGGGTATCACGAGTATAAATATGTTGTGGCACAATCTTGAACAGCTTGAAAATTGATTCACCAAGGAAGTCGGTTGGTGATAAATCATCCTGACTTTGGTCTGCGTTAGCTGGGAAACTTCTTTTATAAAGAAGCTCAATAACCCTTGGTATCTCATCTTCTTTAACCATACTTGCAATACCTTCGATTTGCACTCCTATTCCTGTATGCGTCGGTTGCGTAGAATCATAGATGGCAACAGCTACCCGTGGATTAGCGAGCATATTTTGAACATGAAGTGAATCTAGCGTGGATACGAAATAAAACGAGAAATCCTCGTCGAAGTCATAATATACTGGAGAGATCCAGGGTTGTGAGTCACTTGTGGTCGCTAAACACAAATATACATTATTTGCGATAACACTCCTCGCGTTATTTGCAAAATCGTTCTCCATTGTAACTTCCTCCTAAATATAATTTGCTTATTCTCCGTCAGTGCAAAACCAGTGTACTGTAAGCTCAGATCACGGATGGCTCTCTAAGCTCAGTGAGTCGTCTCTATTGCGCTGATGGCCTCTTTTCTATCTTCAGTCTGATAAGATTGTAACATATTTCTTATTACTAATGAAAATCGCCTTAAATATATAAATTAAGCGTAAAATGCTATATTTAACAATACAGTAATGTTTCAGGATAGCTTCTTGTATTTTTATAAATTTACCTTTGCAGGGTTTCAGGCCACGCGTCGTTTCTGCTAGTCTAGAATGGGACGTGCAACCTCTTGGACAGTGAAGAGTAAAGAGCGGCCATCTGGCAAATGGAGCGAAGATGAATTCACACGGTGACACAAGGAAATGAGGTCATGATTGAGCTGACGGTCATTGAAAGGGCGCAGGGAAACAGTCACGTTCTGTTGGCTTGATGTGATCATTCCAGGAAGACGAAAGAAAGGGGCTAAGCGCTCCCAGGTAGCAGCAGAATATATATCAGGGAAATACTGATCACGCGTCCACATAGCGAGATTTGCCATAGCAACCTTGAAAACCGTCATAATATGATTGCGAGGCTCTCTACCAATTAGGGTGAAAGCAGAGGGAGGGTAGGAAAAAAAGAGAGGGGAACAGTGCGATGAACTTGTCCTTCGTTCGATGAAGTAGAAACACCAATTCCAATCGAACAAAGGACAAGCGATGCCAGACAAGCATACCACGGATGGACAAAGAGCAAGAGAGAATGAACCAAACCAAGGGATCATCGTGCCCCTGGATCTCCCTGAATTCGAGATTGTGAGCCAATGCATGCGAGCAGATGAAAGCATTGAGGTGCAGGTGAGAGCGAGAAAAGAGAGCGCAGTTTGCCCAAGATGTGAACAAGAGAGTGCCAAGATCCATGATAGCCGCAAGCGTGTGAAAAGAGATATCCAGCTTCGGGGATATCAAGTCGATCTGATCGTGCACAAACGACGATTTCGTTGTGTGACCTGTCGAAGGCCATTCACGGAAGTAGATCATGCCTGTGGTCGCTATCAGCGAACAACCGAGCGATTTCGAGACCACATAGCAAAACAGGCATGGAAGCGGCCACTGACCCATGTGGCACAAGAAATGCAAGTAGGCGCTCGTTTCGTGCATGCTTGTTTGTGTGCATGGACCGAGAAAAAGCTCGAAAAAAAAGGACGGACGTTAGATGAGCAGGCCAAGCTTCCAACCCCACAGATCTTGGGGATTGATGAATTCGCACTGCGAAAAGGACATCGATATAATACCATCTTGTGCGATCTTGAGAGCAGGGATGTTCTCGAAGTGTGTGAGGGCAGAAAAAAGGAAGAGGTGGTGAAGTTGCTTGAGCGATTGAGCGATCCTGATGCCGTAAGAGCAGTGAGTATGGATAGGAGCGCCTCTTTTCGCCCAGCAGTTGCCGCCGCACTCCCAAACGCGCAAATCGTCGTGGATCATTTTCACGTGATTCAGCATGTCATGAAAGCGTTCCGTAAAGTGGTTTCCAGTTGGGCGCACCGAAAAGAAGGCATGATCCTCTTGCATCGGAAACAGCACCTCTTTTTGAGGGCAAAGGAGGATTTGACACAAGAAGAAACACGGGAACGGGACAAGATTGGGACTCGACTTCCCGCTCTTGAAAAAGCATGGCAATTGAAAGAAGCCTTGCGCACGTGGTATGCTACCGCAACTGTGGCCAATGCTGCCGGGCGGCTCGATGCTTGGAACAAGCACGTTCAACAAGAAGGGCCAACTGCTCTTCGAGAGGCTCTTTCTCCTTTTAAAAACTGGAGGCAAGAGATTCTCGCTTTTTTTCACTTTTTGCCCATACTTGTTTCGAATGGTTTTGTTGAAGGAAAGAATAATCGAACCAAAACGATGATGAGACAAGCCTATGGCTATCGTAGTCACTACAATCTTCGTATGCGTATTTTACTTGGAGCAGATACCTAAATGGGAGACCTCTTTCACCCTAATTGATAGAGAGCCCAACTTGACCATCTGCCTTCTCCTGGCCTCTTGCTCCTCTTTGGCTTCCATGGATCTGCCTTTCCCTTTGATCTGTTTGCTCCTGCGGGAAGTTCTTTCTCTTCCTCTTCGGTTTCAAAGTATAGCAGCCACGGCTGTCCCTGTCTAGACTAGCACAACTCTCTCTGGCCTAAGATCCTGC
>DASYAN010000547.1:0-9422 GCA_036501345.1 Ktedonobacteraceae bacterium | reverse complement strand
CAAGAATGGCTTTTTCCCCTTTCTGGATTGTGCGAATGGTGAGATCATGGAGAGAGTAACTCCCTTTTTAGAGGGGCCGCAGGGAAACAAAACCTTTCAACTGGAGAACGGTAGCTTCTGGAAAGATAAGGGATTTGTTTCCACTTCTCTTAACCTTTCTCACATTTATAAAAAGGTATACGGTGTTAATCCAGCAACATCGCTATTCTTTATAAAGGTACCCAAAGGATCACCTGGTTTACTTCTAGGCGGCATATCGCCTCTTATTGATGGTGAAAGTGAAGTTCTTTTGCCTCGCAATAGCTCCATTGAAATTGAGAAATGCCTAATGCTTGATAAATCACAATTGACTCCAATAGATCAAAATACATTAAAATTTCTTCCAAAGTATATTATTCTGGGAAGATATGTTGGAATAGGAGATACTCTTTTTGATAGATAATGAATGCTAAAAGCTCACCGTTTGCTACAGACCTATAAAGCTGCTTGGCAAGACAGTCTGTACTATAATAGAGAACAGCGAAAAATCCTGCAATATAAACGTGCTCCATTTGAGCAGTAAAGCTATGCAACAGCTCACAGAAAGTATACCGTAATCGTCTCATTACTCGCCCTGTAATAAAACTCAGCCAAAAATGAGAGCAAAATTGGGAGCAAAACCGACTAACTCAGTTTAACATTGATGGACAAAATGAGCCCTTTTCTGTGCCCAAGATGACCATCAATGCAGATACCAAGCTACCTCGAAAGCTATTGTTACTGAGGTTCAAATCCTCTCACCCATTTAAAAAGCATCTGGATTTAGCAAGCAGAGCAGCCTACCAGATGCCTTTTCCTTTGCTGTCATGGCAGCATTGTTGACAGCACTCTCAAAATGCTGTCAACATCTCTGGTGTAACTCAGTGAACAACGGCATCTTCAAATGAGCACGAGAATGACCCCCAAAAACACCAGTGAACAACACAAGACAAAATCGGATGGTAAATCCTTTATCAGGATGGAGAGGGACAAAACGTGACTTTCTGCTCATCCTCAGTATTTGCGCGGTGCACAATACTCCTACCAGGTATGGTTCGAGCGATCTCACGTCCTCCTTTGAAGACATGGAGTCGTGCCGGGAGCCGTCGCAAGGCTTCAAAAGCTGAGGGAGCATCGAGGATGAGAAAATCGGCAGGTTTGCCTTCTTCGATCCCGTAGCGATCCTCAATGCGCAAGGCCTTCGCAGCATTAGTTGTAATAACGGCATGCGTTAAATCGAATTAATAATTTAGACGTGGAGTTATTTTCGAGAAAAAGGAATAGGAGTAGAAGCCTTTCCAGATGAAACGTGAAAAATTGGCAAAACAGTAATAGAGATAATATACCCTAAATCTAAATTTAGGCGGCAATGTTCTCCATCTCAGGTTCACAAGAGAGTATCGAGCATGGTTGTTGCTCGCAAGAGGAAGAAGCAGATGAATAGCCCAAAGCGACCAGCCAGTCGGTAGACTCTTGAGCCAAGCCGCTACGTATGAGAGGGCTGAGTCCTTTGTGCAAACCACGTGAAGCGAGCCGATGGTTGTGCCAGACAGCCAAGATGGCGAGCATATCAGCTGAGAGGCTGCGATGGACAGCAATGAAAGGGCGCAGGACACCGTGCCAGTTCTCCACCGCACTGCTGGATCGAACAGCTTGATCCCAAGCTCCAAACAGCTTTGCTACCACAGGTTGCCAATCGGGGGCAAAATCAGCGGCCAGTTTCTCGGTCTGTGACCCTAAGATCGCTCGGTGGAGCCATGCCCAGCCAATCAGATGGCAAGCCGTCTCCCCAAGCTGCGCGATGGTCTCCTGCTGAACAGCATCCAAATCCGGGCAAAAGGCCAAAAGACCTGGAAGCGCGAAGTGCACATGACGGAGCAGCTTCTTCACATGCTTGTTGAGGGGTAATGGAGTGACTTCATATAGTTCAGCGAATAATTCTAAGAGGGTATGAATTTCTTCAGACCTTTCTTGACTGGTAAGAATGCCATGATCTGTGAGCACGACGATCTCGAGCAACCGTTGGAGTTCAGTACAAAGATAGTGCAAGCTTGTTGCTACATACTCCATGTGCTGCACGTCCGAGATATGGGCTCGCACATCTGTCTGAGGATTGCGACCCAGCGGTTTTTCGCCTCCACACGCTTGGCATTGCGTTCTACCGCTGGAGTGCGTTGATGCAACGCCTTCACTGCCCTATCAATTCTTTCTTGCACTTTTTGACACTCATGTAGAACATGCCAAACATCCCGCTGATGAATAACATCTGGGATGGCTTCGCGCACTGCACGTCCGATCGCTTTCCCTCCATCGGAAACGACCACACGCCACCGCAACCCGTGATCTCTCATCTGCAACAACAGAATGCTCCAACTCTCCCCATCTACGGCCACTGGAGGACTGCTGGCATAGACGAAGGATGTCTGTGCGTCCACGATATTCAAATAGACTTCTGCTCTTTGATTGCTATATCGTTCATCAATGGCGATATTTCTTCTATCTTTAGAAACATGCTGATCCAGCCACTCTTGAGCTCGTTTGCCCGCTTCATGAAGAATGGACGAGATCTTGCCTGTACTCACGTGGATTTCCAGAAGTTCCTTCAGACAAATCTGGATCCCCTCACGACTTGCATGGCCATCCGTGAACAGAATCAGGACTGCTCGTTCTATTTGCGTCATCCATTCTGTAGCTTCCTGCTTTGGTCTGAATACCCTTTCCATCGCCTCCTGCCCTCTCAATTTCAACGTGTAGAGCGATTGGCGCGAAATATTACTCTCTCTACTCAACTAGCTTACATGTCCATACTTTCCCTGATGCACAATCATTCGGCTCGCGAGATCAACCCGTTGTGCTACTGGGATACAATGATGGGGATGCATTGGTTCCTCCTTGCAAGGATTGGTTGCTTTTTCTTACCTTACCTAGGAGGGTCTTTGCCACTTTTCCTCACACTGTCAAGTCAAGCCACGCTCCCTTTGACACATGCCTAAGGGTGAAGCAGGAGGAGGAAAGGAGGCATCAAAAGGAGTCTGAAGAGTATCTCTATGTGGTAAGGTAAAGAAAACATCATTATCACAAGGAGTCTTCAGCCCCATGAGTATACAATTTAGCCAAGGGAAGCTACAAGATCAAGAACAGAAAACGATCCTGCAACACGTCCAATCCCACATGCAAAGAGCGGCCCAAGAGGCGGTTCGAGGCGTAGCCACCAAGGTGGTGGAGGCCGAGGTCACAGCCAAACTGGGGCGAGAGAAAGGCCAGCCACGGCAGGCAAACGGCCAAGCACGAGAAATTGACTGGGAATGTGGGAACTGTGGATGTAGTGATGCCAACCAGTTCATACGAGACGGTCATTATCGGCGTGAACTGCAAACAGGCTGGGGAACCGTTCAAAACCTGCAAGTGCCCATGCTGGAATGTCAGCATTGCAAGCATGATGTGATCTGTGAGTATAGCATTCTGGAGAAGTATAAGAAATATTGGATGTATTTAGCGCAAGATGCCTTATGGAGTAGCGGATGTAGGGAACCGCCTGCGTGACATCTGTGACCGCTGGAGTGCCACCGTTGGCCATTCTGTCGGACTGAGAACGATCAACGAGCGGATCAATCAGATCGAGCCTCTGGTCCAGCAGTTTCATACCAAACCCTTGGAGCAGATCCCCCAAGTGATCCAACTGGATGGCATTTGGGTCACCATTACCCAACAAGGCGAAGTGGTGGTGCTTGATCGACGCGATCGTGCGCGTCATGAACGCCGTGGCAAAAAGATGGTGATCTTGGTGGCATTAGGATTTTGGACAGAGAATGGGAAAGAAAAACGTGAAATTGTGGATTGGCAGATTGCAGAGAGTGAGAAGCATGAAGAGTGGGAAGTGCTGCAACACCCTCCTCGTCGAACGAGGAGCCAAGGCCGAGAACGGACTGGAAGCCATCATCCGTGATGGGTGTGGTGGTCTAGGGCGAGCGGTGGAACTGGTGTATGCACAGAGTGTGATTGATCAGCGCTGTATCTTTCGGCAGCATCAAGAATGTGAGGGACAAGAGCCGAACCGAACTCAAAGGGGATGATCATCAAGAGCAAAGGAGGCAATTGATGCAAGAAGCCAAGACCGTTTATCACGCTGAAAGCGCTGAACAAGCCAAAGAGCGCTTAGCTGTTTTGTCTGCGAGATGGGGTGAAATGGCTCCTGAGTCCGTGGCGACCTTTGAACGGGATTTTGATACCACGATTGCATTTTATCAACTTGAAGGTGTAACTCTCCAGTGGGTGAGAAGTACTTCCTTATTAGAGCGCGTCAATCGTCAACTGCGGCGTAAATTTCGTCAGGCTCTTTCCTTTGGCAGCGCCGTTGGAGCTGAAGTGGCTCTCTACCTCCAAGTTCAGCGTCTTCATGCACAATGGAATCACACATCTTGGTGGCAGACTTCTCACGCTCTCTCCTTGGATTTACTGCAAGTCCACCACCCTTAGACAAGGATACGATATCAGCAGGGCTTCCATCTTCCTTTGCACACGTGGGTGCGGGTGATGATACCGCTGGTAATCCAGTTCTTTGATTTCTTCTTCGGTGAACGTCAACTGCAACATCCCTGTCTCTGCTTGTGGCAAGCCCTTTCTCTTTGCTCTTCCTATTCTACCAGCCCAAACCTCACTTTGTCACCTCCCTGAGTATATCTATTCTGAATACTTGCACATGAATCAGACGAGTGGGCGGCATAGAAATAACAGAGCGGAGAGAAGAGACCAGAGCGGGACGGTGGGGCAATGGTAAATGCCACTCTTTGCTGTGCTTGCTTCAGCGAACAGTGAAGTCTGTTGAATTGGCTGCCGTCTGTCCATTGAGCGAAGGGCTGTACCATATGCTGTCGCTATCCCCCTCTCCTGCAATCGCACAGTATGACGTATTTCACCACCAGATTATGACAAGCATAACAGTTTTTCTCCAAATTTCAGTGTATCCTTTAGATGTGAAGTGAAGATGGAAGTGAAGAGAGAGTATAGAGAACCCTATAAGAATAGTGTGTTTATATTCTGTCAACAGAAGGTGATTTACTCAATTATAGATGTACATCACAAAAAACCATATTGAAAAGATTTTCTTTCTGCAAAGGAGCTATGCCATGTTTCATCTGTATCAAAAGACCATTCAAAAGCTTGTTGCTGCTAGCACATTTGGACTCTTCCTGTTAATGATAACGACCTGTAATAGTATCGCGTTGGCCTCATCATCATCCCAGACCTCCCATAAGAATGTGACCTATCAGTTTCAGACGCTCAACGACAACGCCGACCCAACCTTTAATCAACTGCTTGGCATCAACAAGCATGGGATGATCGCTGGCTACTTCGGTAGCGGGGCAGTCGTCAATGGGACACTCCATCCCAACAAGGGCTACACCCTCTCTCAGCCCTATGCTCAGAACAATTACACCAATGAGAACTTCCCTAATTCAGTCCAAACGCAGGTCACCGCTCTCAACAACTCCGGTGATACGGCTGGCTTCTGGGTCGATGGCGATGGCAACAACTTCGGGTTCATCAGGTGGCATGGAGGCTTCACCTCTTACAAGGACCCAAACACTGCATCATTCAATGGTGTGCAGGTCAATCAACTGCTCGGTATCAATGATAGGGGCATCGCAGTTGGTTTCTATACCGATGGCAATGGCAACAATCATGCCTACAAGTTAGACCAAAATAAGGGTAAATTCATCGAAATTCCGACGGCAACCATCCCCAATGCGGTCAGTGTGATGGCAACAGGCATCAACAATAACAGCGACATTGTGGGGACATTCACCGATGTCAATGGCACTATGCACGGTTTTCTCTTGAGGGGCAACACCGTCAGCGTGTTTGACTCCACCAGTATTGCCAACGTCACCAACACGGCATTCCTGGGCATCAACGACTTTGACCAGATCGTCGGGACCGCCACTGTTGGCACAGGCAATACCGCCCAGATGCACGGTTTCCTCTTATCCAATCCCCTCCATCATGCACAGTGGCAGAGCATCGACGATCCCAACGGCGTCGGAACCACAACCATCAACGGTCTCAATGACAACGCTGATCTAGTTGGCTTCTACGTCGATGGCAACGGCAATACTGACGGCTTCCTGGCTCGCAAGTCCTAAAAGGGCTCAAAACCTTCTACCAAACGCTCTTCTGGCGGCACACTGGCGAGATGCTGGTGTGCCGCTTCTTGTTCCAGCCAGAGGAAGTTTTTCATCGCTTTCTCATCCTTAGCTCAATCAGCCGAGGAGTCTCACTCAGCAGGAATAGGTGTAAGCACCAGGAAAATCTGCTGCTGCCTCTTTTTTCTTGCCGCTCCATTCTTCAATGGAGATGCGATAGACGCTGGTGCGGACCAGTTCTTCTGGAACGACAGGACGATAATCCTGACCAATCTGCAGATGTGGTGCGTATTTGCGCAAAATGAGGTGTAAGGTATCAGTAGCCTCTTTTGGATCGCTGAGACGCGTGGCTGCCCCAAAGACTACGACACTGGCATACTCGACACTAAATTCTAGGGCCGTCTTCGCTGGCAGCAAGCGGCCCATTTCGTAGACGCTGAAACAGACACGATCATCGATCTCAATGTTGGCACGAGTACGCCCTAGCCGCGCCGTGTGCAGATAGATGGCATGCTTGGTTTCGTCATAGATGAAGATATTACTATTAAGGAAGGGTTGTCCATCATGGACCGTGGCAAGCATCCCAATGGGGGCACGCTGTAAGAAGGCTTTGATCCAAACGTCATCATTGACAGCACGGTCACTACGGCGGAGCTTGGTTCGTGGCGAAGTTGCATAGTCTCTGGGCATTGATGGTTCTCCTTCGGTTGCAGTATTGGTTGAGCATCTGGTCGCTCTCTTGTGAGTATGAGCATGCAGCCTTTTGCAAAGAGGCTGCATCAGTGGCTCTATTGTATGGAGAAATTGGTCTTGTGACAAGAGCCAATATCTGATAGAGTGAGCAGACCAATTGTTCTTGAAATGTGAGAGGAGTACATACATGAGTAAGCCACCTACTGCGACCTGGTCCTATCTCTTCCAGCTTGATCCCAAGCGGGAAGAGCCACTCTACCAGCAACTCTACGCTGCCCTCAGACAGGCTATTCTAGGTGGCCACTTGAGAGCAGGAACGCTATTACCTCCAACGCGCGTGTTAGCAGCTGAATTGGCTGTGTCGCGTACGACGATCGTCACTGCTTTTGAGCAGCTTTCTGCCGAAGGGTATCTTGAGGCGCGGGTCGGGGCTGGCACGTTTGTTGCATCGACGCTGCCAGAAGAGATGCTGCATGTGCAAGCCCAACAAGCTCCTCTTGAGCGGACGGAGAAGCTTCCTCGACTGTCGCAACGCAGCCAACGACTGCTGCATTCTCCGTTGGTTCCTCGCCTCCAAGCGCCATCGACCAAGGCTTTTCAGCCGGGTTTGCCCGCTGTGGATGAGTTCCCATTCGCTGTCTGGTCTCGACTGGCCGCCAAACACTCTCAGCATCCACCGTTTGAACTGCTCGCCTATGGCGATCCAGCAGGCTACCGTCCTTTACGTGAAGCCATCGCTCACTATCTGACAGCTTCACGAGCGGTGCGTTGTCAGCCTGAGCAGGTGCTTATTGTCTCGGGAGCCCAACAGGCCATCGATATCACAGCTCGCACCTTGCTCGAAGAGGATGATGTGGTCTGGGTAGAAGATCCCGGTTATCTGCGAGCACAAGGGACATTCCGAGAAGTTGGTGCCAAGATCGTCGCGGTCCCGCTCGATCAAGAAGGACTCAATGTTGAGGCAGGCAAACGGCTCAGCGAGAAGCCACAGCTGGTCTACGTGACGCCATCGCATCAGTATCCTCTGGGCATCACCATGAGCCTGACACGGCGGCTTGCGCTGCTCGATTGGGCACAGCGTGTCGGAACGTGGATTCTGGAGGACGATTATGACAGCGAGTTTCGCTATCGTGGACGTCCGCTGGCATCTCTGCAAGGTCTGGATACCCATGGACATGTCATCTACATGGGGACGTTTAGCAAGGTCTTATTCCCTGCTCTGCGGTTGGGCTATCTGGTGTTGCCGCCTGAGTTAATGGAGCCTTTTCTCACCATGCGGGCAGTCTGCGGACGCCACTGTCCAACGTTGGAACAGGCCATGCTAACCGATTTTATCACAGAAGGCCATTTTCTCCGGCATATCCGGCGCATGCGGTCGTTGTATGCTCATCGTCAACAGATCCTGATTGAGGCGGTGCGACAGGAGCTGCATGGCGCGATCGAACTAGAAGAACATGAGGCAGGGATGCACATGATCGGCTGGCTCCCGCAAGGTCTGGATGATTGTCTGGTCTCGCAACGGGCCGCGCAGCAAGGGATTGATGTCCCTGCACTCTCTGCCTGTAGCCAGCAGAAGCCTGAGCGACCAGGGCTGCTCTTGGGATATGCAGGAGTTAATGAACAAGAAATACACGAGGGAGTCAAGCATCTAGCGAGCGTCTTAGAGGAGCAAGCGATTTGGCAGCAGTTCGGGATCGAAGGCTGAACATCAGTACGCTTTTGAGGCATCGAGGTTGGCATGCCACAATTGCTCAAGTTCTTTCAGATCATCCAGAAATGCTGTCTGACTCTGTCCAGACGTTTGTTCGAGTTCTTCAAGGACTTCGAGTCGAAAGGCTTGAGCTCCCAACACATCCCAATCCCTTTGCAGTTTCGGATGAATAGCTGAGCCTGTCGTCACTGCGAATTGAAAGTGGTTGTGCACACTTTTCAGGTTGGCGGCATGGCCTATCAGGTACTTTCCATTGAGCGTATTGGTGATCCTGTAAATACCACCACAGAGTTGGCGTTGCTTGTATGCGTTGATAATTTCTTTTCTTCTGTTCATATTGCCAATGGCCTTCTGCATGTCTAGCTTTGACTTCTTCTATTACTGCCAGATCAAAGAGATGGGCTCACCTTTCTTCATTCAATTCGGGCCGCCAACCCTGGTCACGCACCGTTCCACCTGAGACCGGAGCATGCGCTTGTTGTGCTGAGGATTGGCAAACTACACATCATTGATGTACTGAATCTACAACAAGCCAGCTCGATTAATAGCATATTTCTACAAATAAATTAATTCCGACTCTCTGACGGGCTCCACTGGCCATTTAGCCTTTTCACTGGCTACACTCACATTGTGTATTGGCGCTGTTTCAATTCCTCACGGACTCCACTGGCCATTTAGCCACTCCGACGACAAAACCTTGGCTAGCGCTTCCCCTGGTTTCATGAAATAGATGGCTAGCGCGTTACCTCGTCTCCAAAAGGGCTGGCGAGAGCGATTGAAACGACACTCTCCGTTCCCGTACTCTGGTCGTCGATACGTTTCCAACCATCCTTTCCCAAACCGAGCGGGCACCTTTC
>DASYAN010000546.1:0-10024 GCA_036501345.1 Ktedonobacteraceae bacterium | reverse complement strand
ACGGGGAGAGACACACTCCCCATCTAGCATCTAGTACTTTTTTCTCTGTTCATCCTAACGAATTTTGTCCGAATTCTCAGAAAGAGAAACCCGTTATTATTGTAATGCAGTGTTATACGCAAAGAACATAAAAAAATATTCATGCACAAAAAATTCAATATTACGTGAAAAAGTGGACGGGGAGAGACACACTCCCCATCCACACGAGTGGGCTATTATTTCTCTCTTGTCAAATTGAGGAACAGGTTTAGATAGGCTCCGCAGTAGGCATCCATAAAAGCTACAACTGGAGTGACCTGAGTAAATAGTCAACTCTTGGCCCCTCTGGGAAAAGCACTTATTGCATACAAACACTTTCTTAGCTCACTTGACTATATAATTAATAATAGCTGAGTACGTGTATGCATGCATACGTGCTTTATAGTATGCATGTTCTAAAACATGGAGAATTCAATGACTGATTCAAAAAAGCAAACCAGGGTATGGATATTCTTAATCAGAAAAGGCGGGAGTGGTAAAACTACATCAGCGGTGAACTTTGCAGCATTGCTCACCTGCCTATTCAATCGTAGGGTTCGGATTATTGATCTTGACCCACAAGGGAATACCACTACTCACTTTGGTATCAATCCCCAGACGCTTACCTCATCAGTAAATACATTATTTACAGAAATCGGCATCGATCCTCATTCTGTCATACAGCCCGTTTTATTCACTTTTAACGGACGGAGATATCAGATCGATGTCATCCCAGCAAAGCGGGATCTCGATGATACTGATCTTAGCATGAAAGCCACACAAGTGGGACTACTCAAACCTGTTATCGATGCTCTGGCAGAGGACTGTGACGATATTGTCATCGACACAAGGCCAACCCGTAGCATGCTCACTATTAGTGCTCTTGTCCCTGCTACTCATGCTATTATCCCAATGGAGGCGGGCGTCTTTGCCCTGGACGCCCTCAAAGATACCCAGGATGATATTGACAACGTAAAAAAAGGACTCAATCCTAGTCTAAAGTTGGTAGGCATTCTACCAACACGGGTACGCGAAAACACGAACCTTTCCAGGGTGATTCTAGGGGAAGCAGCAAAACAATATGACCATCTTTTCATTCGCTACCAAGAGCAGGACGAATCTCGAATAGTATTAATCCATGACAGTGTGCGACTAGGAGAGGCACCTGCCTACGGTGTTCCTGGCATAGCCTATGATCCTAAGAGTATAGCAGTGCTTGATTATGTCAAATTAACAGAGGTACTTCATGTCCAAGAAACCTGATCTCAGCAAAGCATTCGGTGAGCGCTTCAAGACCGAAGAGAAAGTGGATGTGCAGGACCCTCTCGCAGCAGCAGCAGCCTCTCTAAGTAAGGATGTAGACCTAAAAGAAAACGAACAGGAAGGTGTGGATGCACGCATGCAAGCACGCATAAAAGATAACATACAAGTAAGTACGCCTGAAGATAGGCATGATAACATACCTGCAAATTCACCAGAACGCAAGCAGACACGTAAGCCAACATCAGTACCTGCACGTAAGCAGGAATACACAGAAACATCTGAGGAAGCGTCCGTAGGCAAAGGAGTAAAAATAGATATGCTCTATGATCAAATTCAACAGAAGAAGCATCTTTCTAACGGATCATTCCGGTATAGGGCTAACGAACTAGAAAAGCTTGATGCTATCTTCAAAGAACTCGAGGAAAAGAAACCAGGCAGAATAAGTAAAAACGATATAGCTCGTATGGCGCTCATTGCTTTCTACGAAGATTTCGAGAAGAATGGAGATGAGAGCGTGTTAGCACAAGTGTTTAAGCGCATGTAGAACCCAGGACCGATAAGACTGCTACCTTAACCTAGGACTGAAAAAGTCCTAGGTCACCCAGCGAGAGATAATCCACTCTTGACTTTGTGCCCAACCCTAGGATATACTTAATACCGTGCCCAACCCCAGAGGAAGCGAGCTATTAGCACCATGATCGAGGCAGAAGCACGCGCTATTATGAAAGCCCACGGATGGACTTATCGCGAGCGCATCCGCCACCGAAGCCGCACCAAATATATCTACGCTGTGCGTAAACAAGGAAAAAAGACCATAGATTGCTATATATGCCCGCTTTCCAAACTGAGGACACTCACAGAGCTGGAGCTACAGGCAAAACTTGCTCTTAAATCCGACCAAACCACGTAAAACGTCCTATATAGTGAGCCGCGAGCCGCAGGTATTACTACTACCCACGACTCGCTAACCAAGACGAGCGAACGCTAAACTCACACGCCCGTACAAGGCATAGAGATAGTATAGTGTCTATATGCAAGGACGGGCCTAGCACAGCCCAAAGGAGGCTAGGCAACTATGACAAATTCTATAACTCATACTCAACTCGAAACTCAGAAACCAGTATCTCGTCATTTAATCATTCTTCCAACTCCTCATGAAGACGTCCTTCGCTTAAAGGAAAAACTTCTTACCTTCCAGAATCGTGGATGGCAAGTCAAAGACTTTGGAGCATTTGGCGCATTCAAATGGGGATTTATCATCATCGAGATTGAGGAATTCCAAGGCTATTATCATTTCAAGAGAGATATCTGCAGTCTCGTTGAACAAGGTCTCAAGTATGTCTATCCCGAGCATATCGTCTGCTGGCTTTAATGCCTAGACAAATCAGCTCTACTAGTCGGAATAGTCTCTCATGCTGTAAAATAAGTACTCAGCAGGAGATGTACCAGACCAAACAGAAAGCGCTTTAGACTCCCTACTGGTTAGCCCTGGAACGAGGGAGAGTTAAAGAATCCAGGGCGTAAAAAAGCGGCCCCAAGATCTTAAACCAAGGCCGCTTCTTTATCCTAAATTTATTCAATTTAGAAAGGTCAAAAACTATGATAAGTATAACATCCGAAACAAAATCTGTACAGATAAATAGCATCGAAGAGACAAAAGTTAATCAAGAAACAAAAGGAAATCAAATAGCAAATCGTGACCAAATGTTTAATGAAAACCAAATGGAAGCGTTTCCTATAGCCGAAGGGACTACAAGCGGGGAGCAGGGTGGAAGCAAGACATACCCCGGCGAGAGCGCGAACAAATATGGACATGCGATCTTTGCCGGATGGGCAGGAGAGAACTATTTGAGCTGTATTCTCAAGCAGATCTTACCGTATGCGCTGTGGCGAACGTGGTGGATAGCGGTAAGCCACCAAGCACCAGGCAAGAGCTGCTATGTGGGAGTAGCAGCCATGGCGAGAAAAGAGAAAGTGGGAGAGCGCAAAATCGAGATCGATCTGCAGGAACTGCAAGCACGAGGATTGATGAGTCTGCACAGAGAACGACATGCATGGCCCCAGCCAGACGGGACCATTAAGTATGGGACGGTCCCAGTCAAGGACTTCAGCAAGCTATATGATCTGGCCTATGAATACCACCTGTGGATCCATTCCCCTGAGTATGTAGAAGCTGAGTGGGATAACGCCGAGGACATCAGGAAGGATGCACGGTTGTGCCTTAAACTCATGCGCTTTGATAACTACCGCCATATTCTTACCTGCCAGAAGCCAGGACCCAAAGCCAAGCGAACGCCGTTACAGGAGACCTATCATTACCAGCTGCCAGAAGCGAACCAGGACCAAGGAGCCCAGCTTCCTAGAACAGGTGACCCAAAAGCGAATCTTTATTTAAATCCTTCTGAAAATGTTTCTTCGCCATATCGAGAATCAAAGAATCAAGAATCTTATCTTTCTAAAGAGAATTCGTTTTCGAAGAAGGACTTGGAGGAAGGGGTTTTTGCGGATGTAGAGCACAGGGCTATACGAAAAACTCAACAACGTGATCAGGTTAAGATAGAGACGAAAGAGCAAATAACGAGCAAGGTTAAAGAAGAACAAACAAAGTGCGAAGAAGTCGTAAAGAAAGATCAAAGAGAATTTGGTGGAGAAAACCCGAAAAAAATCGAAATCAAACAGAAAGAGGAAATGGGCGGAACTGCAAAAGAGGAAGAAATACACACCATCGAAGATTTGAAGCAGAATCCCATAGCCATGATTGCGTTTTTGCTACAACTTGAAGAGCAAGAGCGCCTCAAACAGGAACAGGAGCAAGCCAAGAAAAAACACCGCCACCACAAAGACCAGTCCAAGCGCAAACGCTTAACCACTCCTGAGCAACTGGCCCGTATCATCACGCAGATAATGCAAGATCTGGGAGGCAATCCCAAGTCTCTGCAGTCCGATCTCACACGTGTCACCAAGATCTATTGGGCCTGTACCCAGATCTTTCGTCCTTTTACCAATGTCTGGTTTCTCGAACGGCTCTATGCCGCCTTGGCCAAAACACGCCGAGCCCGAAAAGTCCACAGTCGTGTTCCCTATTTCTTCACCACCCTAGAGAGCGAGTTGCAACTCTTCCCTGACGAGCTGGTGTATATCCGCAGCCAGGAGGCCCTCTATCGCGATGGCGATCTCAAAACCTTTGTGCTGGGCTTGCAGCAGAGCTATCACAAAAGCGGCAGTCAGCTGGAGTACCAAGAGTGGGTTAAGCAGACCTATCATCTGTCCTGAAAACGGTATGATACCAATATCCCCATCAAGAAACAGGGTATCACGACCCCAAGTAGGAAAGAAAGGAGACGTTCATGTAGTGGGCTACACCACCCAGCATGAAAACGTCGTTTTCAGAGGAGAGCAGACATATGTCGCCTTTGCAGCAAGACTCTGTATGCCGTATCGTCTCATACCAAATGTCCCGAGACGAAGCCAAGAAGCAAGGAAAAGTCATCCTGATGCGAAAGTGGATACGGGCTCTGGAAGAAGAGCGCAAGATTTTGGCGATGATCAAACGTGTAGAAGTATTTAATGCGAATAACTAACAAAAGGCAGCTAGATCCGTCAAAGCGGGACTCCAAGTGCAAACCTAGAGCTAGCTCTGCAGTCGTCATAGTGATGACTGCAAACAAGACAAGCAAGAAAGTGAGGATAAGATGGAGCAAATTCCACAGCCTGATATGGTACCGCAAGCCATCAGCATAACAGAGCAATTAGAACCATCAAAAGAAGAAGTAGCAGCTTTGATTACTAATACCCTAGGTGAAACAGAGGAAAGCACACGCAAACATATCTTGCATATTGTTCGAGCAGTGGGCAGAACTGCTGCTCGTGAATTACTCAACATGACGTTGCAGACCGAAGAGCACGGAGGCCTCTTGGTCCCGGATGAGTCACGTCGCCGAACGCCAGGTGGCGTCTTTTTCCACTTGGCCTATACCATTGGCAAGACCAAGAGTGGACAGCCCTTGCGCCCTTTCGGGAACAAGAAACCAAAGAAAGAGCAACAAGCAGCACCATCATCACAACCACAACAACCAATGCTAAAGCAGCAATTCAAGCAGCCAAAACCAATGCAACAACCAGCACCAGCACCAGTATTTTTGTGGGATAATCGCATAACAGCAGTGAAAGAAGCAGAAAACGAGAAAGGACAAGCAAACGTGAAGATAACGGTGATCGGACGCCCAGGCAAAATAGTCGACAAAGGCCAGTGTATTGTCACTGTGATGGAGAGCACGAAAGTCCCAACCTTACCAAAGGGATTACCAACCCCGACGAGTGTACCAACCGCGTACGTCGTCTACATTGCATCCAAGCAATGGAAGAAGGTCGAAGAGGCCATCAAAGACCCAGAAGATACGCTGATCATTGAAGGGTTTCCAAAGACAGACCCCGAAGTGAGTGCTATTGCTGTCTTTACCACCAACGTGACCACCAAGAAGCTGCAGATGGCAAAGAAGCAATCATCTACAGCTTCATCATAAGGCCAAGGAGCATGAGGATTTCATCAACGAAAAAGGCACTCGAAAGAGGAAAAGTATTAGGACAGAAATATATACACGAGCATCCTATTAAGCAAATAACACCAAAAGAATATTTATGTGCTGGATACCAGATGGCAGGGAAGCAGTATACTCGCACCACTCGCGATCTCTTTCTTCTTGGCTGGTGGTATATAGGCTATCCCTCTTTCAGTGTCGTACCTGCTTGCGAAAACGACCACAGCTCTTCAGAAGGTTAAAAGAGGAATGTATTCAGCTGGTATATCCCTTTTATTATTCTCATCCAGAGAGAGGCATTCTCGGGCTTCTCAATGCGAAACAGAGGCATCCAAGGAACAAGTCCGACTCCGACGAGCCAGCCGATCACGATCTTTTTGCATGTGGCTTTCTCCGTTTGCCTTGCGACCCTGGGTGTTCTCGAAGCTTAGCGATGATCTGGTCCCTTTTTGCAAGCTCCTGCTTGAGATCGGTCATCACCTGATCTCTCGTTGCTAGCTCCTGCTGAAGGTCCGCTACCATCTGGTCCCTTGTTGCCAGTTGCTGCTCGAGATCTGCCATCATCTGGTCATTCCTCTGAAGCTGATCCAGTAGGTGCGTCATACGCTCTTGTTGTTTTCTTTTGCCTGAGAGCGTTCGCGAAGAGAGAAGCAGATCTTCGTCGGACAAGCCCACTTTCTCTTTGAGACGAGCGGCAACACGAGCAGCAGCAGCTTCAAGGTTGCTGATCGTGAGATCCTGACCAAGATAGGTTTTGACCTGGATGCCATGAACCTTGCGATAGGCACTCCAATAGGGCTTGTCTCCTCTACTGGTTGGATCCTTGCTACGAGAACGTTCAAGACAAACTGACAGACTCCCAGAGCGACCCAGGAAGCGGAAGGAGGACTGACGAGAGAGAAGGGCCATCCAGTTGACATCATTGGGCGCGTAAGGCAGGCCCCTGGTGATCTCCTGAAGAGGCCACTCTCTCCAGAAGATACTCGTTCTCGGTTCCAAGCAAGAACCGAACCTCATAGACAAAGGCCCTGGTCATCCTTTTCCTCCCAAGAGTTCTCTCTAATCAGAAGAGAGAACTTCCTCATCATAGAATCAGAAGCTCTCCCTGTCAAGAGCTTCTGAAATGAGGGAAGCATGCACACTTCAGTAGCCAAAGGACAGTGAAGCTTCTGAAATGAGGGGAGCATGCACACTTCAGCAGCCAAATGACGGTGAAGCTTCTGAAATGAGGGGAGCATGCACACTTCAGCAGCCAAATGACGGTGAAGCCTCTGAAATGAGGGAAGCATGCACACTTCAGCAGCCAAATGACGGTGAAGCTTCTGAAACGAGGGGAGCATGCACACTTCAGCAGCCAAATGACAGTGAAGCCTCTGAAATGAGGGGAGCATGCACACTTCAGCAGCCAAATGACGGTGAAGCTTCTGAAATGAGGGGAGCATGCACACTTCAGCAGCCAAATGACGGTGAAGCTTCTGAAAAAACAGCTGATATGAAGCCAAGGACCACAAAGCTTCTGAAACAAAAAAGACGCTAAAGGTAGTCTACAAGAGACTTTACACAGAGGGAACAAGAGCGTATGCAGCTAGAGGCGAGGAAGCTGCTGAAATGCGGTCCTAACAAGAATGTATTTTGAGCGGTGGGGTTTACTTGCGCCACCGCCTGGAAAAGCAACTGCTACTTCTCCCTCAGATATACTCTATCACAAGCAGAAAAGGCGTGCAAGATTGGCGTTCAGGCGTTCAGGCGTGCAAAAAACATTCATTTACCCCCTTTCCAAAGATGTCCTTTAGTTGTCTTCTAGCTGCTCTTGAATGACAAACATCTACCGGATATACTTAACACTAGTTCGTCGTTCTGAGCAAGGTATGAAATATGTTCTAAACGTTTTAGAATAGAAACAGAGTAGCAATCCAGAAATAGCTAATTATTCTTAGTTTACTGTATATAACTCAAAAGCTTACAAAAAGGATAAAAATATGAGTGACTCTTCTAGGCCTCGCGAAAGCAAGGATCTACCACACCCTACTAACACAAAAGGAACTGGGATATCAAGTCTCTCACTTTACCAGAGGCATACTCTATTCCGCCCAATAAATAGTACTCCCGAACAACCCAGAGGATCAACTGCTCAAATTCCCCACGACATGCATTCACTAGCACATCCTTCAATAGAACGAGAGCAACCATCATCATATCACCTCAGCAGACTAGACCCACGAGAGTGGGCCAGAGCACAGTCACCTGTCTATCCAGATGAACCAGCACCACAGCAGTCTCCAGAAACACAGCCATACCCACCAGCAATACAAGCTAACGTACGGACCGATTTTAGTAGTAGATCCTCCTTACGAGCCCAATCATTCCAGTCCTCTCGCGTGCATGACGCAAGCCCATACAATGTAGCTAGGCCAAAACAAACATCAGACGGAGGCACGGAAAGTTCCTCAATCAAGGAATTCAACAGACGCCTCGATGCTACTCCCTTCAATTCCCTATTAGACCCAGAGACCCAGAGAGCACTTAAAAACCGCATAAATAAAAGCAAGAAAGTTCTCGAAGGATCACGCAAATACATCAACAACTTTGAAATCAGAAACAATATGATACGCACCATCAATCTCCTGGAGCAAGATGTTAAGCGATCAACACATGACACCTCCCTGCGAATAAAAAAGCATGAGCAGAAAATAGAGAGTCTAGGCCAAGAAAGAAGATTGCCAGAAATAAATATAGAGGGTTCTAAAAAAAGAATAAATGAACTCAACAAACAAATATCAATAACAGGCACAAGTACACTACTGAATCAAGAGCAGAAAAAAGCGAGTATCGCAAGCCTTCACAGTCAGATATCTCATGAAGAAGACAAAATTAAAAAGAGCCTAGCAAACATACCTATTATCGAAAATCGCGCACAGAGGGAACAAGAACTACTCGAGCAGGCAAGAAATGACGAAGCACAGCTGGCCGTCTCGAACGTAGAAATACAAGCCATTTGCCAACAGCTTAAAAAAAGCTCCCTCCCTCCCCAGACAAGTGACACAACCTTCCAAGTATCTAGCAATCAACCCGACACATCCCCATCCCGTGACACAGACAAAACACGTGAAGTTCCTCAGCATCCTGAACCCACTAGTCATTTTGGCAACCAAGCCATCGCCGAGATCTTTCCCAAGGTAGACTTGAATCGCATTAGCAATCCTACCAAACGAAATGCCTATGAATACGTTCTACACAGCTATTCAAGAATATTACATGATAAAGCTATGCAAACATTTCAGAGTGATCCAGCATGCCAACACATCTTGGATCACTATAATGCCTCACAGATCTACTACAAGTGGTATGGAAGTCGTGAAGGGCTCACCGAATTGATCGCCATGCGTGATATCCGCGATAGAACGATCAGCGTTGGCCCGAGCAAAGAAAGTCTCAGAAATCTGGGAATAACACTTACTGATCAGACAAAACATCTCTATGAAGATGTAGACATACAAGAGGTAAGCGAACATCTTCAAAGGGGTGGGTCTGTCCAATGGGCTGTATATAAAATACTAAGGCCAGTTTACAAGCAAACAGAAGAATACCAAAACTGCATAGGCTCGGTAGGACTCTATCTCACTGATAATCACGTACTGCTTACACGGGATTTTGGGGGATCTAATACTGGTATATCTGGCCTGTTCAACACTAACCGCTCTGAAAACCATACTGGTCCCTGGACCAGACCGGAGGGAGCTGTCAAAGTACAACCACACGCTAAGAGGGGTCGGAAATCAATATATGGCAACGTAGAGAGATGGCAAACTTGAGTTTTTTTGCTTGAACAATACGTTCTAGAATGAAAAAGCTCCTATTGCAAGATACTTTGCGGCTGGTAACACCTTACTTTTAACCCTTGTACGAGAACGTAACGCGAACGTGCTTCTCAAGCATCTTGAGATATGAACTACCAGCGTTAACGTAGCGTGAATAAAGCACAAAACAAACGTTAACGTTTAAGCGTCTCTATTCACTGGTAGTTTATATCTGAGGAGCCTTCTCAAGCTCACTCAGCGTAACGTTAACGCAAAGGTGTTTACTGATCTATGTACCCGATGACGTTTCTCAGAATACTTTTCGCCATTCTCAGATAAAATTTCGCTGCATAATCGCGCTCTAACGGCAAAAGCAGCGGACTTTCTCACATAACTTTTCCTGGTGAC
>DASYAN010000545.1:0-9982 GCA_036501345.1 Ktedonobacteraceae bacterium | reverse complement strand
GCTACACCTGGGGGAGCGTGAATGTAGTATCCAGCGTCGCCATCAAAAGCTGATCGAGGAGTCACCATCGGCTGTGGTTGATGAGCAATTACGTGCCCGTATGACTGAGGCGACGATCAATCTGGTGCGCTCTATTGATTACGTTAATGCGGGAACGGCTGAGTTTTTGCTAGGACCTGACGGTAATTTTTATTTCCTAGAGGTGAATGCGCGTATCCAGGTAGAACACCCGGTAACCGAGTTGTGTACTGGTGTGGACCTAGTGCAGGAACAGTTTCGCATTGCCGCTGGCTTGCCACTCTCATTCAGGCAAGATGAGATTGTGCTGCATGGAGCGGCTATCGAGTGTCGAATCTCGGCAGAAGATCCAGACAATCGCTTCTTGCCTGCTGTCGGTACTGTGCAGGCATTGCAGGAACCGTCCGGTCCAGGAGTGCGCATTGAGAGTAGTCTCTATCCCGGTCTGCAGGTACCGCTATTTTATGATCCGCTCCTGGCCAAGCTGGTTGTCTGGGGTAAGGATCGCACACAGGCCATAGCTCGCATGCGACGTGCTCTGGCTGAGTACCAGATTGTTGGAGTGCGCACAACTCTGCCCTTCGCTCGTTGGCTGATGGAGCATCCGCGCTTCATGGCAGCCGACTTCTCGACCGATTTTATTGCCGAAGAGTGGGATGGGCGCAGCCAGAGCGCGGTAGTATCGGCTGAACAGGAGTACAAGAAAGAGCATGAGGTATTAAGTGTTGAAGAGGTTGCTGCTATTGTGGGTAGCTTACTGCTAGATGAACGGATAGAGCGGGAGCAATTGCGGCGTCAAACTACCTTGAACGAAGGGAGAGAGACGAGTCGTTGGCGTGATGCTAGCCGAGGAGAGCACCTCTATCGCTATCAAAAATGATCTCGTCTCTTGATTGTTGGTTCTGGCTATTTTTCCTCGACAGGAGGCGGCAATTCGAATGATGGCGGCGTACTGCCAGCACGCTTTTCTGCTTCGGCCTTCAAGCGTTCAACGGCTTCAAAGGGAACGAAGCGGCCTCCCAGTGGGGTGGGATGGATATCAGGACCGTGGAAGTCAGTACCCCCTGTGGGAATCAGATGGTATTGGTCGGCAAGTTTGTGCAGTTCTTGCACTTGCTCGGGTGTGTAGGGGCCGTAGTAGGTTTCCAGCCCGACCAAGCCTTCTGCGACCAGTTCAGGCAGCCATTTGCGCAGTTCATCTAGCCCCGGCACGGTAATTGGATGAGCCATCACCGGTAAGCCGTTGGCGCTTCTGATCAAGCGAATTGCATCGACTGGCGTAAGCTTGTAGCGAGGAACATAAGCTGGACCGTTCTTTCCGATATACTTGTCAAATGCCTCCCCAATTGACTTAATATATCCTGCCTCTAGCAAAGCCTGGGCGACATGAGGCCGACCGACAGCTCCCTGGGCAATCTGGCGGACACGGTCCCATGTGATATGAACTCCCTGTTGATTGAGAAGTTCAACCATATGCTGGCCTCTGTGAATACGAGCGTCTCGTAATACCTGCAGAATAGCCTGAAATTCTGGCCGTTCGTACTCAAGGTAATAGCCCAGGACATGGATCTCATCCTGGGCTACATCGGTATTGATTTCGATGCCAGGGATAAAATCGATAGCCAAGTGCAATGCGGCCTCAGAGGCTTCGTCCAGGCCTTCTGTACTATCGTGATCGGTCAGTGCCAAAACACGTAAACCAACCTCGTGGGCACGCTGCAGCAGGTCGGTGGGCGAGTAAATCCCATCTGAAGCAGTAGAATGCGTATGAAGGTCAATATAATTTGTCATTGAGCAATTTCACCTATCTCGCGTAGTCGACTGACCGCGTTTCGCGGACAACGCAAACCTTGATCTGACCAGGGTAGTCCAGGTTTTCCTCGATCTTATGAGCGATATCGCTGGCCAGACGAGATGCTGCATATTCGTCTACCTCCTCTGGCTTCACGATAATGCGTACTTCACGGCCCGCCTGAATGGCGAAGGATTTCTCCACGCCAGTGAATGAATTGGCGATATGTTCTAGTGCTTCTAGGCGCTTAATATAGAGATCAATCGTCTCACGCCGGGCACCAGGGCGTGCGGCTGAGATGGCGTCTGCAGCCTGAACGATAGCAGCCTCAAGTGTCTGAGGCTCCGTCTCGGAGGCATGATGTGCAACCATCGCATGGATAATTTTCGGCGATTTTCCAAAACGCCGTGCGATCTCACCGCCAATGATCGCATGAGGGCCTTCAACTTCCTGGTCGATAGCTTTCCCCATATCGTGTAACAATCCTGCCGTCTTGCATATATTGACGTCTGCTCCAAGCTCATATGCCATGGTTGCAGCCAGGATAGATACTTCTACGGAGTGTGCTAATACATTCTGCCCATAACTGGTGCGGAAATGCAAGCGGCCGAGGATCTTGAGCAATTCGGGCTGCAAGCCATGGACATTGGCTTCCATGGCGGCATTTTCACCTGCTTCGCGAATGATGCCATCAACTTCTTGCTGTGCCTTAGCGACGACATCCTCGATGCGTGTGGGATGGATGCGCCCATCCAGGATTAGCTTTGTCAATGCAATCCGGGCCACTTCACGACGTACCGGGTCGAAGCCAGAGAGGATGACTGCTTCCGGTGTATCATCGATGATGAGATCAATACCCGTTGCCGCCTCCAGAGCACGGATATTGCGTCCTTCGCGTCCGATAATGCGTCCCTTCATTTCGTCATTGGGGAGTGGAACTACCGAGACGACCGCCTCGGCCACTTGATCAGAGGCGCAACGCTGAATGGCCAGGGTGATAATCTCACGTGCATATGACTCAGCAGTTTCGCGTGTCTGCTCTTCGATCATACGAATACGTTGAGACGCATCGGCGTGTGCTCGACTTTCGAAACGTTCGAGCAGGATGTTTTTCGCCTGTTCTACAGTCAACTGGCCAATACGCTCAAGTTCGCTGATTTGCTGTCGTTTGAGCTGCTCTAGCTCATCACGTGCTTGCTCCAGATCACGCTGTTTGCTACTCAATTTGTGCTCACGTTGCTCTAGAGCATCGATTTTGCGGTCAAAGTTCTCTTCTTTTTGTTGGAGACGGTGCTCCTGACGTTGCAGTTCTGAGCGCCGTTCTGCATTTTCACGTTCCATGGTTGCACGGAAACGCGCTGTTTCCTCGCGTGCTTCGCGCGAAGCTTGGTGTTGTTGCTCCTGTACTTCTAGAAGGCGTTGTTCGCTGGTCTCCTTCTGTGCACGGAGGCTTTCTTCAAAGCGCACTTTATTACGCGTCGACCCTATGTAATACCCGGCAAAGAGTGCCACAATTGCTCCCAGTGGTATTGCCAGAATAAGGGCAACGATGATTGGGCTATTTAACACGTCGGCCTAACCTCCAGATAATAAGGCAAACAGGCCTATTAAGGCTTGATGATGGCAATTATGAATACTGTGTATATATGACAGTTATTTGCGATGTGCAAAAGTGTGCAATATACGCCAAGCATACTATATAGGAGTGTTAAGAATACGTCAAGCAGAAAAAAGGGGAGAGCAAGCTATCTAAAAGCTCCAGTGATTAGAAAGCAGTTGTATAGTCATGAACGTGAAGAGCGGTAATGAGAGTAAGAGATATCCCTGGTGAAACCATGGGTGTTTTCCCAGGCGTGCTAGTGCAATAAAGGCGACAAATGTTGTCAGTGCACCAGTCTGAAGTGCTGGTAACGGGTCGTACGGGCTAGGCATCACGCCTGGCATTGTGGGAAGCACTACTGAATAGATAATCATTAATATCATAAAGAGAATAAGGTTCCAATAACTTCTTATCAAATTTTTTGAACCAAAAAACATAGAAATTAATAGAAAAAGCAAAAGGAGGAGAATAATCAGTTCAAAAAGACTATGGACTGCAGCAAAGGTATATGGCGATGAACTGACTATATTGTGCAGTGCAGCGAGAGGAGCAGTCCAGGGAAAATGCAATCTACTGGTGCCATCCTCGAAACGCAAAAAGGCAAAAGAATCTGCGAGTTGTTTTTGGAGAGCATAGGCATAGATTGAGAGGCCTAGGGGGATGAGCAAAATGGCACATAGTGGAATAAGCCATGATGGAAGGCTTTGGTCCATTTGCTTATAAAATATCTTTTGTCGCGCTGCAAAAGCAAGCTCGCATAAAAAGACGACCAGGAGTAGGATACCGGCAGCATCTGTGAGCGTTGCCAATGCTCCAAAAAGGCCTGCCAGCCACCACATACCCCGACGTGATGTATAAAAAGAAGCGAGAACAAAGAAGAGAAAGAGAGACTCAGCATATGCGGCGAAATACAGGGCAGCTGTGGGAAAAATCGTTATATAGAGTACACAACGTTTTGCCGTCTCCTGGTCAAATTCTTTAGTAACAAAGCGATAGAGCACCATCAATGCCCCGAGAAATGCTAGATTAGATATAAGCATGCCAATGATCAATGGGTCCTGGTGCAGGATCGCGCTCGAGGTATGTACGAGGGCGGGATAGAGGGGAAAGTAAGCCACATATCCCTGGCTCAAGTAACCTTGGGTTGCGATGGTAAGGTAGCGTGTAGCATCCCAGTGGTACCAGCTATAGAAGACAGTATTGAAGGTTAAAGGGAACGAGGTATCAGGAGGGGCATTGAAGATGACGCCTGCGAAATAGGTGAGCAATAGCAATACCAGACGAGTGATCAGGAACGTAGGCAACACCGCCAAAGCAGCTCTCCCCCACGTCGTCAGGAAGCTACGCCATCCTTGCTGTGCATGGCTTTTAGGACGCAAAGCGATAATCTTTACAGTGATTTCTTGTTCTGCTAATTCTTCTATTGCCATCGCTACCGTACTCCTGATGAGATGCTATCTTACTTTGAAATAAATAAATCTAATATGGAAAATTATACAAGGAAATGGCTCTGACTGTCACCCTACAGAGGAGGTACTGGGTTTGTGCCTGCTTATGGCTAAGGAAGCCTTCTAGGGCAGATTCAAATAGTATTAGATTGTCTGTACAAGTCCAGAATGAACCGTACGTAATCCAGAATGAACCGTACAATCTGAGCTCAAAATGGCTATTAATAAATATAATAAATATAATAAATATAAGTGCGCACTCGTGCCCATTGCTTCGCGGCACGGTGCGCAAGAATCTGTTGTGTGCAACTACTACTTGCCCTAAGAAAGATACCATTCAGCCTGAACTGGAGAAATAGTGTTGCTTGTCAATGTGACTGGACAGTGCTAAACTTAAATTAACGACAAGAGAAAGGAGTGTGACCTATGGCAGTACAAAGAAATGATTGGATAAGCCCAGAGGAGTACCTGCGCATTGATCGCGAATCGCTTGATGTTAAATATGAGTACGATGCCGGGCGGATGTATGCCATGTCAGGAGGACCAACAAGTCACTCTCTTCTTGCAGGAAACTTGTTCACAATCCTTAAAAGCCATTTAAGGGGAGGGCCCTGCAAAGCCTATACCTCTGACATGAGGGTCTATGTTTCAGAAGAGCAGTACTTTTATCCTGATGTTTCGGTTAGTTGTGATCTAAAAGAAACACAAGAGATAAAAGACAACCTTCAATATCCTTGTCTGATTGTCGAAGTGCTTTCACCGACTACGGAGATGCGCGATCGGACCAGAAAGTTCGCACAGTACCAGCAATGCCCAACCATTCAGGAGTATGTCCTTATCAGTCAAAAACGTCAAGAAGTGGAAATATACACGCGAGATGGAAAGAGGTGGATGTACCGATTGTTTAGTCCTGGTGAGGAAATAGAGCTGTTAAGTCTAGATATCCGCTTTCCAATGGAAGTGCTCTATGAGGATGTGCCTCTACCTGTAGAGGAGGAATAGGACAAGAAGGGAAGAGAAATATGCCACAAGATCCAAGAAAACGTCAGAAAGCCATCATGAAAAAGCGCAGCAAGCAAAAAGCTGCTTCACTACAGAAATCGATTCGTCAGCAGTCCATGTCATTCTCCTCGCCAGCCATTATTCGTCGTGCTCGGGCCTTTCCTATCTTGGAATGTTGGATCAGTGCCGACTGGGAAAAGGAGAGTCCAGGGCTTGTAGAGATCCTTGTGATCAGGGAGCAGCCTGATGGTGATATCTGTTTTGGTATGTACCTTATAGATAAATACTGTCTGGGGCTCAAAAATACCTTTGCCAGGGCTGGTTATTCTCGTGCGCGTTATGAGAACGAATTCCAGAATGCTTTTTTCCAAAACACGGAGCCGACAGCTTGTCCACCCGAACTGGCACATCAGATGATCTATGCCGCTATTGAATATGCTGCACAATTTGGTTTTACGCCAGAGAAGGACTTTGCGCTGTCACAATATTTGTTGGCACCACGCGGTGAGCTGAAAGAATCGTATGAGTTGAAATTTGGAAGAGATGGCAAGCCCTTTTTTATTGCAGGACCACATGATAATCCTAAACTTATCCTCAAACAGTTAGAGCAGACTGCTGGTGCTGGTAATTATGACTATCTGGTGATGTCACCTGATATGTTGTTCTAGATCTGACAAAGGAGGTCTGGTGATGAACTCCCAAAAACTTCCTCAGAATTTGCGACCAACACACGTGGTAACATGTATTCTTCTACGTACCGATCAGGGAGAGACACGCATGTTACTGGTACGGCGTAGTCAGAAGGTGGGAAGTTATCACGGACATTGGGCGGGGGTGAGTGGTTTCGTCGAGCCAAATGTTACACCAGACGAGCAGGCCTATACTGAGATTCGGGAAGAGACCAGTTTGCAGCGTGATCAAGTACGTATGCTCAGGCGTGGTGCTGTAGTTGAGCACAGTGATGCCGAACTGGGGCGGCACTTCTATATCCATCCCTTTCTCTTCGAAGTTCTGACTCCAGAGCTGATACAGATCGACTGGGAGGCAACCGAAATGCGCTGGATTGTACCCTCAGAACTGTCTAGTTTTGAAACTGTGCCAAAGCTGCAAGAAGTCTACGAGTCGGCACTCTGTGGAGAGGGAGCGTAATAAACAGAGCCATGCATTCTTTTTTAGAATCCAGTAACGAATTGCTACGTAAGCGCGGATATCGCTTAACGCCTCAACGGCATATGATCCTGAGCGTGATTCAGGAAGCCAACGAACACTTAAGCGTTGAGCAAATTACAGAGCGGGTACAGCAATACAATCCCCATGTCAGCCTCTCAACGGTCTATCGCACACTCGAACTTCTGAAAACACTGGGGGTGATCCGTGAAAGCCACCTACCAGGAGAACCGCCCCATTACGAGACAGCAGAGGGATATGCCCATCACCACTTGGTATGCCGCAGATGCCACACAACTACCCATCTTGATGAAACCCTGCTGGGAGATCTGCATGAAAAGCTGCAAGAGACGTATCACTTCCACAATCTGACACTTGATTTGGTAGCTGCAGGCTATTGCTCACAATGCTGGCAGGCTATTCAACAAGAATGACAGGTATTGCGGGCAATAGAAGAGCAATAGGCCTTTTCTCCTATGGTTCTGCTTTTCACTTGCAACCATTCCTCCAATTCAATATACTTAGGACCAAAGTGTCATTTCATGCTTTTTGCATACTAATCGTATCGAGAGGCTATCCTGGCTCTTGAGGGGACGGCATAAGAGGATATTTTTTCAGAGAGAACAGGATCTGTGCATCCAAGAAGTCAGATAAGTGAGTGAGGGACGCGGTATGGATATGATAACGCTACGAGAAGCACTGGCAATGCTCTTCGATACACAGCAGAGCAGCCGTTTGGTTGCCCGTGATGCTAAATTGAACTTAGCCCGTATCCCTTTTGGGGCAACTATACAGTACACTTGGCAAGCTATCCTGGACGAGGCAGAAAAGCAAGGAAAAACCGCAGATGTGATTGGTGTAGCTCTGAAAGATTATCCTAATAATCGGGTACTTTCGCAACTACAAAGAAGTATTATTCACTCGGGAACCGACGATCAACCAATTACGGACGATCAACTCTCTTGGAAAAGTATACGAACAGCAGATGTGCTCGAAAAGATCATGGGAATGCAAGATACCTTTCTCCCGATTAGCTGGTTTGAAACCGGCATTCAGCGAAGCCGCTGTGTTGTACGAATTAAGCGACATGACCACACTATTGGAACAGGTTTTCTGGTCAAACAAAACTGTATTCTCACTAATCATCACGTTCTTCCTACCAAAGATATTGCCAAGCATGCAATTATTCAATTCAACTATCAAAAAAGTGCTGACGGTCTTGATTATGAACCGACAAATTTTCAGCTTGACCCAGATGCAGGCTTTCAAACCTCTAGCATAAACGACTGGACCCTTGTCTGTGTCAAAGGCGAGGCAAACAGCCAATGGGGTGCTATTGAACTTCGTCCGGTTGAAATCAAAGTTAACGGTTATGCGAATATCATCCAACATCCTGCAGGAGAAGCCAAAAAGCTTGCCTGCTACCATAATGTTATCGCGTATGTTGACGATACTCGCATCCAATACCTCACTGATACCTTACCCGGCTCATCTGGCTCCGCTGTTTTTGATAGCCAATGGAACATTATTGCACTCCACCATGCAGGTGGACAGTTAAGAGAGCCAACAACACAGCGAGTTGTCTATCGCAATGAAGGGATCAATATTAACTGCATTATCCAAGAGCTTCACGATAAGCTTCTATTAAGAAATTGAGTATGAATAGTTTTTTTAATTTCCTGGCGAGGGATGTAGGCAATGTATAACAATAAGAACTTAACATATACGGATGAGGATATCAGGCGAGTACTTATGGGATTATATACTACAACTAACCAGGCAACGTCGCTTGCTCGGAATATAGGTTTGCAAAGAGCGCCAATGCTCCCTGTAGTAGACCCTGAAATACCATTAGATAAATATTGGTCACGTATCTGGGAAGAGACTAAAATTCTAAACAAAGAACTTACTCTTATTAAAAGAGCCAGACAGAAACATTGGTGTAATAAAGAACTTAGGCGAATTCAGAAGCATTTGATTGGGGTTGATCGACCCTGGTGGTGGATTGTCTTGTCTATGATGATTATCATGATACTAGGTAGTGGTGGAGGTTATGCTATTTTCCTGCACTTCCATAGTTCTCCTACTGGCATTGGTGTCACACAAATTGGGAACGAATCCATAGGTATCAGTGATGGTTCCTTTGCCTTTGATACAACACTTACCGATGGCTCATTGAAAACCCGGGCTGCACAGGTGTACAGACAGAATAGCAATAATGTGAATCCGGTCACCTCGCTCTTAAATCAGGCGACTGCGATAAACTCAAACGATGCAGAGGCATTGATCTATCAGGAAGACTTGACGGTTGTGAACTCTGGGAAGCCCTATGTAACGATTGTGGTGGCGACAATCCTCTCTGGAGTTAATCTCGGGGTTGGTCGTGATGACTTGCAGGGAGCCTATGTGGTACAGAAAGAGTTTAACGATAGATCAGAGCTATATGGAGGAGTGCAAGTACATCTCTTGATCGCCAATACTGGCAGTAAGCTAGATTATGTTTCAAACATAACACAACAAATCATACAATTGGCTCAGACCGATAAAACTTTTGTTGGGGTGATGGGCTGGCCAATTAGTCGTTATACTATTGCTGCAATTGACACGCTATCCAAAGCACACATTCCTCTAGTCTCACAAACCTCCTCTGTAGATAAAGGTTTGACAGGTAAGCCATACTTTTTTCGCGTAGTTCCTTCTGATGAGCAACAAGGAATTCAGGGAGCTAATTATGCAATAAATACATTGCATAAGAAAAATGTTGCACTCTTTTATGACTCACGGGACCCCTACAGCAATGAGCTACAGGGGGATTTTCGGCAAGAGTTCCAAAAAGATGGTGGGCAGTTAGCCGTTGAGGAGAAATATACTGTCGGGGACCCTGGATCACTCTCTTCGGAATTGCAAGATGCCTTAAACCACCATCCTGACCTAATTTACTTTTCTGGTTATCCG
>DASYAN010000544.1:0-4776 GCA_036501345.1 Ktedonobacteraceae bacterium | reverse complement strand
AGCCAGACTTTTCTCTTCTTTCAAGAGTTCTTGAACTACTTTCGCTTTGAAAGCAGCTGTATACTGTTTCCTCATCATGCTTTAGTATATCTTATTTCTGGCCTTTTCCCTGTCCGAATTCTTGGGTCCATTATATGATATCCTGCTGGATCGCTCTTAGCTCCTCAGCAGTATCACCAGCCATTTCTTCGACAGCGGCTTCTATATCAGTTGCTCGTTATCTTGAGGGATTCTTCCTCGTTGCAGACATTCACATTCTTCTTGCGAAAATGTTCGATCCATCTCTAGTTGCACTTTCGCTTCTGGCATTGATATTCTCATCCAAGAATAGAGAGATCGCCTATACATCCTACTTCTCATTTGGCAAGCAATTTCACATAGTTGTGATTGTCCCATCACCATTGACACTTATCTTGACACTTGGCAAAGGTTTCGTGGCAGGTCCCTGCAAAACAGCACCTCCGTTGGCAGGATCAAAAATTGCACCATGAGCCGGACAGACCAGCTGCTTTGTTGCAGGATTATAGTTAACAGGAACCTGCTCATGAGTACATGCCCTCTCATAGGCAACAAACTTGCTGTTTGGCAAATGAATAAGCACACTACCCTGACCGTCAGCCGGATTTTTGAAACTGTTGGCTGAATTAAGAGCCATCGTAGTCTGGCCAATGATCGTTGCCATATGCCCCTGAGTCTGAGTCTTGGCCTGCCCAGTGTGCGTCTGAGACTGTATTAGCTTTCCAGCAGTATCTGACTGGGTTTGTGCTTGGTTAGGAGCAATACCCAAGAGATGCTGCAACGTATCCAGGTTCAAAGCAGCAGCACCCACAGCCACCGCAACACCTCCAGCAGCGAGCATAGCAACAGCTCTCCTGCGATTGACCTTACGCGAAGCTCCCTTAGAGGCGGCTGTAGATTTGGTAGATAAAGAAGGAATAGATGGATCATCTACCCATTTAACCGTGTCAGGATCGGCCAGATGCAAAGATTCGCGAGGCACCTCTGGACGATCATGCTGTGTTCGCTTGGTTTGCAGTTCGGGAGATGAAGCGATACCAGGCTGTGACCACCAAGAGTAGGCCTTGACAAGCGAGGAGAGATCTTCACCACTTGACTTAACCGTGTCAGATTGTGATCTAGATCCTACAAGAGGATGTTCTTTTGATGTAGATGATGTTTTTTCTTCTTGTGGAGCAGATGCTGAAACCGATGGAACCTTACCACTCGGAGACTGTCCAGTCGCAGAAGGCTGCACTGCACGCCAAGGGCCTGTATTGATAGACTGTGTCGGCATTTCTGAAATCGCTTCTTGTTCTGGTACAAGAGATGCCTTTCCTTCTTGTGAAGCAGATGCTAAAACCGATGGAACCTTACCACTCGCCATTGCTGGAACCTGTCCAGTGACACTAAGCTGCACTGCACGCCAAGGGCCCGTATTGACTGACTGCGTCGGCATTTCTGAAACGAATGCTTGCTCTGATACGCGAACAGCAGTATGCTTGCCTGTCACAATCGGCGGCACTAACTGCCACTTATTTGAGGAATAAGTATCACGTGGTGTATCATCTTGCAAAAATTCGGTTGGTTTGAGCACTTTTGTCTTGCGTATAGTACCAGGCACAAGGTAGCTTGCTGCTCCTCTTGATGCTTGCCTAAAAGCCTCAACCAGCTCAAGAACATGCTGGAAACGCCGAGTGGGATCGCGTTCGAGCGCCTGATTCACCACTGATGCCAGCGCAATAGGCACATCTGGATTATGAACACGCAATAATGGAATTGCTTCTGTTACATGCTTATTGATAATATCCAACGGATCTTTACCTGTAAATGGGGGATGTCCACTTAATAGCTCAAAGAGGATGCAGCCGAGTGCATAGATATCTGAGCGCACATCGATTGACTGACCCTGTACAACCTCGGGAGCCACATATTCGGGCGTTACCAGAAACGTTTCAGCAATACTGAGCAAATGCGCATAGGGAGTGTCCGATTGCTCACTAGACTCAATGCCACCAAGTTGTAGCATATACATCAGGCCAAAACCAGCCACTCGCAGTGCATCCTCCGGACTCAACACAATCGTGGAGGGACGCAATGTCCCATGAATAAATCCTTTGCTATGTGCATACGATAGACCGGATACTAACTGTTCTAAGATAGGCAAAATAGAACTATGGTCATACTTCCCATGTCGTTTTAAAAGGTCAGCTAGTGAGCCATGCATCATGTATGGCGTCACAAGATAGGGATTACCTGCCACTTCACCATGATCATAGACAGGCAGAATATGTGGATGATCCAGCGAGGTGACAACCGTGGCCTCTTTACGAAAACGCAGCAGGAAACGCATACGCGCTTCAGGAGAAAAACGCTCTGGTACACTATAAACTGTCAACGCATCAAGGCGTTGCTCTTCTGCAAGGTTACGAGCTAAATAGATTGCATTTAACCGTCCTCGCCCCAGAAAGCGTTCGATACGATAATTTCCCAGTGTTTGCCCTGCCAATTGAGTGATAGATAGAGTTTGCATCCAATACCTCTCCTAAAATACGAACGTTTCAATCCCAACCAGGCTGCGTTTTCCTTTTCGATAGTGTCATGTACTTAAAATAACGGATACGACAACCAGTACAGGCCAAAATATGCGTATAAAACCAGAACGATAGTAGGATGAGGACCTCATCAACGTCTATCCGCTCCGTACACACTACAAGCAGAGTTTACACTCTGTATCATGATGAGTCAATCCAATTTATCTTAGGCTAGGACTTGTGGATAGCTATCAGGTTAATTTTTTGTGTATAGAAGCTAGTTCATGTGCATAGGCTTGTCGAGACTTCAGAGACTTGCTATTATACACAGAGAGATTACTTTTTGGAGTTATTGCACATGGCAGATATTCAACCCTTTCGAGGATTACGATACACACGCGAAAAAGTAGGTGACCTTGCCCAGATCATTACTCCTCCGTTTGATGTTATCAGTAAAGAGGCACAAGCACGCTACTACGAGCGACATCCTTACAATGTCATTCGCTTGGAACTGGGCCGACAAGAGCCCACAGACAATATCCTCAACAATGTCTATACCCGAGCTGCAGTGACGCTTTCAGAATGGCGTCTAGAAGATATTTTGTACCAGGAAACCCTTCCCAGCTATTATCTCTATCAGCAGCGCTTCACCTATGGCGGTCAGAGCTATACACGCACAAGTTTACTAGCCCGTGTCCGTCTGGAACCCTGGAGCGCACGCGTTGTCCTTCCCCACGAACATATACACACGAAAGATAAAGAAGACCGTTTAAACCTGCTGCGTGCATGCTCAACCAATCTGAGCCCAATCATGTGCATGTACGAAGATCCCCAGCAGCAGATCCGCCATCTACTGAGCAATTATGCAGATAAACCAGAGATACAGATCACCGATGAAGTAGGAGAAGAGCATCGCCTACATCCCATCACAGACCCCGAGTTGATGATCCTGATCCATAATTTCTTCGCACCACGTCAGTTGTATATTGCCGATGGACATCACCGCTATACAACGGCCCTACAATACCGCGACGAAGTTCACCAACAGCGCAAAGAACTTCACCCGATGGATGGAATCAACTTTGTACTGATGGCACTGATCGATATCGAGGATCCAGGCTGGCTCGTCCTTCCCACCCACCGTATCCTCTTTGATCTAAGTCAAGATAAGCTCAATACACTATCGCCGCAGCAGCTGGAGCAATATTTCACGGTACAAGTGATCGGCTCACAAGAGACAAACGAAAAGGTTCTAGCAAAGTTGGCTCAGGCAGGACAAAAACAGCCATCGCTAGTGCTCAAAATCCAGGAGCAGACGTTGCTCTTGAGCGTCAATGAGCAAGGAAAAGCGCGTATGGCCCAAAGTGGACACTCTGCTGCTTGGAACGAACTGGATGTAGCAATAGTACAAACCCTGATCTTAGAGGAACAATTGGGGCTGTCAGCAGAAGACATAGCCGCGGGCAGATCCATCCGTTACTCACATGATACGCAGGAAACATGGCAGGCCCTGCAAAGCCAAGCAGCACAAGCCATCATCTTGCTCAACGGAATCCCCTTGCGACAAGTCTGTGATGTTGCGCAAGCCGATGATCGGATGCCACAGAAGTCTACCTATCTCTACCCAAAACTGGCTACAGGGCTAGTCATGAATCCACTATGGTAGTTGCTGTTAGCTAAAGAATTCTGGCGGGAATGTTCCCATCTCGCCGCTACGCAAAGACTCCACCATCAAGCGCAAAGGCCCCTGCTCAATCGAAAAACTGAGCAGGGCTCGTGGGAAAGCCTGCTCCTGCACGGGTACTCCAGAAGCCGGATGAAGTTGCGCCGCGACTGCACGGATCAGTGCAACTTCTTTTTCACGTCCAAGCACCTGGAAAAGCGCGGCATGGCGGCGCAGACGCTCCTCATAAAGGAGGCGCCAATTATCATCAATTAACAAGCCAAGTGCTTCATCTACCAGCTTCATTAGCTGATTTTGATGTTTATGCCCTTTTGATTTTCCTTTGCGCAATAAATGTGTGTCAAAAACATCATGTGCTGCTAGGTGGCGCGTAATGTATGGCTCTATGCGCTCTATTGGCTCATACATCCAAGACAGAAATTCGTTCAGCTCATAAAGCTCGTCACCTTGCTGTGCTAAAGCCTGCGTAGCAGAATCGAGAGGAATTGGCTCTAGGATTGTCAGATACGGCGATGTGAACTTTTTTATGGGTAGGAGACCTTCGATCAAGGGACGCCAGAT
>DASYAN010000543.1:0-6015 GCA_036501345.1 Ktedonobacteraceae bacterium | reverse complement strand
CCAATTGTTTTACCATAAAACGAGAAACACACCGAAAGGAAAAGGAGGAGAGTAGCTCTTAAAACTGCCCTTCCTCCTGTCTTGACAAATGGGTCCACTTTATTACCGTCTGAAGCGATCATTAATGTCGCTAGTAAGGATTCTTCGGAGTCCAATAGTTTTAGCTACTTTACATCTGAGAAATTGAAAGGAATCCTCCGTCGAAAGCAAAGCCGCAGAGGGAAAGCTCAGCCTAAATTTTGGATATTTAGGAATCTCTTGGTCACAGAAGCAGTGCAGAAGTATCAGCATCTGGTGTTGCTTGGCGATCCCGGTAGCGGCAAGTCTACCTTTTTGCGTCATCTGGCTTGGTCATTAGCGCAACGTGGGTTAGATCAGTTGAGTGATGTATCTAAACTGCATGGCTGGGACGACATGCATTGCGTACTACCTATTATTCTACCACTGCGAACTTTGTCAGGTCGGTTAGCTCAAAAAGATATAAGTAATACAGAAACAGTAATAATTACAGCCTTACGAGATGAACTACAACGCTACGACATTGCACAGATGAACGACCTGCTAAGTGAAGCACTGCATCAAGGCACTGTATTACTACTCTGTGACGGACTAGATGAGGTCCCTTTGGATGCAGTACCAGGCGTAGTGAGTCGGTTATCGGTATTGCAAGCATTACAAGATTTTGTTCAAATTTACGATAAAATTACAATTGCAGTTACTTGCCGTATACGAGCTCTTGACGATAATTTACGTACTTTGCTGGGCTGGCATGTTGAAACTATCGTCCCTTTTACTTTAGGTCAGGTTCGTCACTTTATTTCAGCATGGTATGATGAACTAGCTGCTTCGGGACAAATTAATCAGGAACAGGCATCGCGCTTACAGCAGCACTTAATGAATGCTATTGTTGGAAATCAGAAATTACAGGATTTATCGCGTACACCACTACTATTGACTATGATGGCATTAGTACTCTACAACAAGAATGAGTTGCCTCGTGACCGTCCACAATTATATGAACGCATTTTGGAACTGTTGCTAGGTCAGTGGGATAAAGTTCGCGATGGACAAAGCCTTTCGGAAGCAATTGGACAATCTGATTGGGGTAGTGAGCGCATCCGCCCAGTGTTGGATAAACTTTCCTATGAGGCTCATGCTGCAGTCTCTTCTGCTGATGGTCGTGGACGACTGACTCGAAGTGCAATACGGGATGCCTTAATCGATTTTTTCGAGACAGCACGTTTACCTGATGCTTGGGAAGCTGCACGGCGATGTCTTGATTATTTTGAACAGCGCAGTGGACTTCTGCTAGCTGACGAGAATGATACATATGTCTTTGCACATTTAACGTTGCAAGAACATTGTGCAGGCCGACATATGCTGTTACACCGAGACGCTGTAAGATTAGTAATGCAATATCGTACAGACGACCGTTGGCGCGAGCCAATCTTCCTTGGAATAGGTGTGATTCAGCAAACAAAACCAGAGTTGATAGACTGCATTTTCACTGACCTGATAGACCGTGATGAGGGTAATCGCCCTAAATTAGACGATTGCCGACAGCGAGACCTGATCTTAGCTGCAGAAATTGGCAAAGATCGCGATTGGAATTACCTACGTACTCAACAGGTAAATGTAGACCGTCTTCAGCGTGATCTAAAACAGGGATTAGTGCAATTATTGCAAGACAAAAGACAATTGCTCACTGCATCTGAGCGGATAAGGGCTGGATTTCTACTTGGTGACCTTGGAGATCCCCGTTTCCCGGTGACAATTGAAGAATGGCAAAAGGCTGTTGAACAAGCACTGAGAGGCGATACCAACGGCTATTTCTGCTGGGTTGAGCCTGGGACCTACACTATTGGTAGTGCTGATGACGACCCCAACGCAAGTGATGCTGAAAAGCCACAGCATACAATCAATTTCGATCTGCCTTACCTAATTGCACGCTATCCTATCACTAATGCGCAATGGCTGGAATGGGTGAAGGCAGGGGGAGGTGAAAAGAACGAGGAATATAAGTTTACAAACGGATCAGCCTTTTATGGCGTGCCTGATTTTATGCACCCTAACCAACCATACTGTGGGGCAAAAAGTTATACCAGCGAAGCCTTTTGCTCGTGGTTAAGTAAGCAAACTGGGTATATGATCCACCTACCCAATGAACATGAATGGGAGATGGCTGCACGAGGAAGAGAAGCACGGCTTTACCCCTGGGGTGACATATGGCAAGAAGAATGTGTATTACAAGATCGAGGATCTCTAGGACTCCCAAAAGGACAAAATGGGAATATTCCTGTAGGCTGCTACCCTGCTGGTTCGGCTCCTTGCGGTGCCCTTGACATGGTGGGTAATGTCTTTGAGGTCACAATCACAGATGAGTCAATAGTAAATAAATTTAACTCATTTCCAACCTTCTATATGGGAATTGATGGTAAATCTAGTAATAACCTCTCTGTAATACGCGGTGCATGGGCTGGCTCTACAAAAAGCGATTTTCGCTGCTCTATACGGTATGCAGAGCCACCAGGCTACCATTCCACATGTGGGTTCCGAGTAGCCCTACTTTTGGATAATAGCTCTGTGTCAACGTCGTTAGAGAGCACTAAGAATGAAGATACAAGTGATTGATCAGTTAAATATACCTGAATATAAATTTAGAGGAGGCAAAAAATGAGTTTAACATTAGCTGCAATTGGAGGAATAGTGGGAACTATGGTCAAGTACTTGCTTGCGAACAAAGCTCCAGAGATAGCAGGCCAGAAAGCTGTGGAGAAAATAGGTGAAGCAGGAGGACAAGCATTGACTGATGCAGGTAAGCAAGCATTTCATGGTATCAAGCAAGCATTAACCAAGCGAGGTGAAAATGCAAAGAAAGCCAACAAAGCATTAACTGATGTGGAAGAGGACCCCACCGACGAAGACTATCAACGTAAGCTGACCAATGAACTAGAGAAGTTAGCTGCTAGCGATACTGACTTACGCGGTTTATTAGAACATCTCAGTTCTGTCATGCAACAGGCCCAAACACAAATCAGCGGTAAAGTTGAAGGTGCAGTCAATGTCTCAGACCAGGGTAAGATCTATGGTCCTACTGCTGGTGTGAATACAGGAACCATGTTTGGGGGAACCTATAATATCAATGATAAAGATGACAGTGAATAATGGCAAACCAGGAACATCTTGAAGCTATCAGACGCGGCACTATCGCATGGAATAGATGGAGAAGAAAGCACTTGAAAGTGCAGCCAGATCTCACAGGGGCTGATCTACACGGTGCCAAGTTATGCAGGCTCCTTTTTAGTGAGGCAATTCGTAGCGGAGAGAGCTTCGAGGGCACATTTGAAGATACTGAAAACATTACGAGCGTCTACTTAGAACAGGTCGACTTTCGTAAAGCCAATCTAAGTGAGGCTAATTTTGAAGGGGCAGATTGTAACTTGGCAGACTTTTGTGAAGCCACTCTTAGTGATGCCAATTTCTATGAGGCTGACTTATACAGAGCCAACTTGAGTAAATCTGACCTTCGCAGGGCATGCTTCAACCATGCAAGAATTCAAAGGGCACACTTTGTACAAGCGAACCTTCAGGGAGCTGATCTGGAATATTCTGATGCAAGAGAGACTGATTTTGAAAAGACTAAGCTAAAGGGTGCTAAACTTGGTGGGGCCAATCTTTATAGAGCTAGCTTTAATAGAGCAGACCTGCAATATGCTAGCTTAGGTGATACAGACCTTTTTAGAGCTAATTTGAGCAATACGAACTTGCGTGGAGCTGATCTTGGCTTTGCGAACCTTAAGGAAGCTAATTTGAGCAATGCAGACTTTGAGGGTGCAATTATAGGAGGAGCTATTTTTGGTGATGTTGACCTAAGCAAGGCAAAGAATTTAGATAAGGTAAATCATAGAAGCCCATCGACCATTGGAATTGATACTATCGTTAGCTCACATGGCAATATTCCTGATGCCTTTCTTCGAGGTGCTGGCGTCCCTGAAACAATTATTGAGTATATGCGCTCTTTGGTCAATGCGATCAAACCTATTGAATATTATCCCTGCTTCATCAGTTACTCTAGTAAGGATGAAGCGTTCGCCGAGCGACTGCACGCCGATCTGCAAAGCAAAAATGTTCGCTGCTGGTTTGCTCGTGAAGATCTCAAAATCGGTGATAAGTTCAGGATGCGCATTGACGAATCTATCCGTCTTTATGACAAACTTTTGCTTATCCTCTCCGAGCATTCTGTAGCTAGTCCATGGGTAGAAAAGGAGGTAGAGACAGCTTTTAGCAAAGAGAATAAAACAGGGAAGCTTGTTCTCTTTCCCATCAAGCTAGACAATACTGTGATGGAAACAGAGCAAGCCTGGGCAGCAGATATCCAACGTACACGCCATATTGGAGACTTCACTCGTTGGAAAGAATATGACGAGTATCAAAAAGGGTTGAACAGGTTGCTTCGTGACCTCAAACAAGATGCAATAAAGGACAGAAAGCAATAGATAAATACACCTTGGTAGCAATTTTTTAGGTCTTTTGTTCTTTTTGGAGCCAAAAAGAATTGCTTTCTTGGCAAAAATAAATTATACTTAGATGGAAGCTAGCTCCGTGTCAACTCAAATGAAAATGTTACTGAAGCCGATATTCTCCTTTCGTCGAATGAGAGCTCTTGACAGATTTTAACCTTTTAGGATATCCTATAGACTACAGTTCATCCACCATGTGTGGAAGGAGTAACGGTGCCGCTCATTTAGGACGGCACTAGCCCATATTTTCACATATTCTGCTCTTCAATACTCTTCATTTCCGCTCCTACCCTCAATATCTGCCTCAGCACTCATCAGCGCGTCAAGCAGTTCATCCTGTAATATCGGGGTCTCGAAACTCTCACAAGTGATATGCTTTAGACAGGTATTGAGATATGTGATAAAATTAAAAACAAAGCAGGAAGTTAGGTGGTCTACCATTAAAGATGAGTACCCACACTTTGGCCCCTCGCAAAAATATTAAAAGGGTACCTTTATTGCATCGCAGAATTCAGGTATGAGAGAAGTGAAAGGAAAGAACTATGAAACTGGAAGAAAATAGCCCATACAGGTTGGACATGCAGGGATTATGCGTAAATTCAGATAGGTAAAAGTGCGATTATTATGGAACTTATCTATGTTATACCAGCAGATGCTGCACAAGCAGCTCCCAATGGTAAGTTCTCGTTGCTAGGTGGAGGCATCGAGAACATCAATGCTCTCACATTTCCAACAGTCCAACCAGGGCTCGCCTTGGTTGTGAGACTGCGTGTTCTTCCGTCGGAGGCTGAGCAAGATTACAAATTCAGCGTCCATATCATTGGCCCTAAAGATTTTCGAGTGATATCCGGGGACATTGCTGAATTCAGGCCTATTTCTTCCCACGGTGTGTCTGAGCGCCCTTTTGCAGTCAACTTGATTTTGAACATGCCACTTCTTGTGTTTCCTGAGCCAGGAACATATCGTTTTTGTCTTTACGTTGATGGCCAGGAAGTGGGAACATTTCCATTGGATGTTCAGAAGATTGATAATGGTGAGATTAGTAGTTCATGAGTTCAGATTAATAGTAACTGTGAGGTAACGAGATGCTCGCTTTTGCAAATTCCTACACAAGTGGCGCGTTGAATACTCAGTTTTCTGGTTCTGTGGTTGCAACTGCAGGGCCAAAAACACACGCAGCAACACCAAAGCCTACTCTAACAAGTGGCACCTTACCTGAGAGCTGGATACAGAGAGCATTAGATCAGCTTGATGATATTGCAAAACTCGGGCCGGACTGGGATTCGTATGGTGCTGATCCTCCATCTCCTCTGGCTATTACTATAGCATCTGAACTGCTTCTTATTGTCGATCAGAAGTTTGGTAAGTTAGCCTACGAAGAATCACAGCCACAGATTGTAGCACCTCGTCCAGATGGCGGCATACAAATCGAGTGGGGTACACGGCCAGTTGAAATTGCAGTTCATGCTAATCCTTCAGGTAGCCTGGGCTATCT
>DASYAN010000542.1:0-6868 GCA_036501345.1 Ktedonobacteraceae bacterium | reverse complement strand
GACAGCAAAAAGACAGTTTGATGGCTACAAAATCAGCCTAAAAGCAACATCAAAAATGCAAAGACATCACATGTAACATCAGAGAGATTTAACAAGATTTGACGCTAGTGTATTCAAATGAACTATCAGCACCCTATTGTCAAGCACGAGCCCTACGGAGAAGCCATCCCATCTCTCCAGGGGCCGTTTATCCTCAACTGTGTTCCCAAAATTGTCCCTCTTTCCTCCTGGAAAAACCCTCTTGCATTGGCTATCCTTAGCAGAGAGCGCGACTTGGTTAGTGAAAAGCTAACACAACTGAATGTTCGACGGAAGGTGAAATCCCTTCTCCTCTAGGTAGATGAGGAAATGCAATCACCCTGCGGTAGCGACTGGACATCAATCCGCAAAGCGGGTGGTAATGTGGCAAGAATGGAAACCTGATCCATTCTGCGGCTGCTAGCGGGCTCCCATGATCACGCGAGAAATGTATGTTTGACCCATCGTTAAAGGAAACGAGCCAACGCAGGTTAACAGGCTCGGTCCAAAAAGGACAAGGCGAAAGGATGAACCGTTCTCTGCAGTTCATCAAAAACGGAGAGAAAAAAACGCTCTCTGTTCTACCCGACAAGTAACCCGGTGGATAGTACGGATCTAAAGGAGCGACAAACGAACAGTCGGAACAAGGGAACTCATAGGAAGCTCTCACTGAAGGTCGATACAGTGAGAAGGTGTCCAGACCGCAAGCTCTCTATGAGGAGGAAGACCTAAAAAGCCAAGGCTCAGAGTAATGGCTGAGATATGCTGACGTAGGTCCGATCATTTGGAAGATAGAGGTACAAGTCAGATGGCAGAGAGGAAAGCGCCTGATGAACATCAGAGCGAGACTTGGAACGAGCTTCCCTGGCGCAAGCTAGAGAAACACGTCTCCCGCATCCAAACGCGCATCTATCGAGCCAAACAAGCGGGAAAAACGAGAGCAGTCCACAAATTACAGAAGCTGCTGATGAAATCGGAAGCTGCAAGGCTGCTGGCAGTACGAAGGGTAACGCAAGACAACCAGGGGAAAAAGACAGCTGGTGTAGACGGAGTGAAATCTGTCAAGCCAGCACACCGATTGACCATGGCTGAAATGATCCATCCGAAGTACAACAGAGGGTACAAACCAAAACCTGCACGCAGGGTATGGATACCAAAGCCAGGAAAAGATGAGAAAAGGCCACTAGGCATACCGATATGGGTTTCATACTGCCTCTCCTTCCAGGGCATGTTCGGGATTCTCGATGGTATTTGATTGGTGGGTCGGCCATTCCGATCCACTGTCTCTGTATCACTCTACCACATGCTGTTTCTCTTGACCAGCACGGCGATTCTTCTCCTCCATTTGGCGAAGCTCGCGAGGCTGTCTCCCGTTCCAGTGAAGAATCGTTCTCCATCCAGAAAAATACGCGAGATCGGCAGAATGTGGCGTGTTGTCACGCGTCTCTCGTGCCGAGCCTCCACAGATCCCGAGAAGGGATACAGAGGCATACACCTCGTCTTGACCTGACCTGTACCAGTAATTCACGAGGAATATCTGTGCTTTTATGGGAATATTCCTCAGATTTCCCTCTGAATTCCCCTGATATGATGAGCATAACCTGAATCTCGTCAGGTCCTCCTCATTCATTCCCTGGGAGTATTTATGCTTTCATGTGACTTTTCCTTCTATTTCTCTATGAATCCCAATGATATAGTATGCATACCGCTCATTTGCCAGGAATACTTGATCTTTTCCAAGCTGTATCTTATGATATCCCTGATATTCTTCATGATTTGCTATGAAATAGGGAGAGGAAAAAGGAGCCATATGAGAACATACACGTTCAACGAGTGCTACGAACTGCTCACTGTTGACCCGAAAACGTTCCGTGGATGGTTGAAGGAGGCCGATATTGACCCAAATCATCAGGTGAGTCGTGCAGATCGCCGTATCCGTTTCCTTACCCAAGAGCAGATCGATCGGCTCGCTGTCGATCACGGTCGTCTCTTGCGTGCGCCATCATCGGATGCTCACGAAGTCGTTTCACCGGGAGCATTCAAGTTGCTGCTGGACAGGGTGCAACGAACGGAGGAAGAGATTGTACGACAAGAACATCTGATCGAAGAGGCAACAGAGCACAGAAAGGATCTTGCCACCAAGCTTGCCGAAGGACTTCAAGAGTATCAGAACTCTCTGGACAAACGGATAACAGAACTGGTGCTTGCGTCTACCAAAGAGTTCAATGAGCTAAAAGCCCAACTCCAGGCTACTCAACAGAAAGTTGACCAGATGGCAGAGACGTTTCTTGCTCAAATCGGTCAGATGAATGCGGATTTGCTTGACACACGGGGTCAGATGAAGCAGTGGCAACAACAACAGGAAGCACACAATACTGACCAGACTACTCTTTTTGGTACATTTGAGGCATCTCTGGCTAGCATTCAAGCACAACAGAATGACCTGCAACAGCAACTGAGCACGAGAGCGTTAGACCAAGCGCGAGATAGCGCGAGTCTCCAGAACCAGTTGAGGAAGGCCGATGAAGAATTGACCTCGAAGATCACGGCTTTGGCGGCTTCGGCTTCAACTGCAAAGGCGGCAGTTGTCGAAATCCAGCAACGAGCAGACAGGCAGGAGCACCGTCTTACGGAACTCTTCCGTCTGTTTGCCGAAGAGATAACCACCCGTCAAGCGCACACAGACACACGAGACGGTCAGGAAATTTCCGAGGATGTCGAGAAAAGTCCCATCCATTCTCGCAAGCTTGGCGAGCTCCACCAACAGGTGGAAGAACCTCAATGAGACAGCCAAAAACAACGGCCTCTCCTTTGGACGCGTGTATTCGGGGGAGGTGGTGGGTTGGTCATTGCGACCCACCACCTCTGTATCACTCCTGCACACGCTGTCTCTGTTCACGCGTCTGGCGACGTTTCCAGTGTCGTTGGGTTGGCTTGCGAAGCTCTGCGATGATTTCTGGCGTGAGGGTAATCCAGCGTGGGCCACGAGGGCAGGCTCGGACACACTCCAGTCGTCCCGCATTACACCAATCAGCAATGGTCGAAACGTTGACATTCAACAACTCTGCTGCAGCCAAGGCAGAGTAACGTCCATCTCCACGCTGTCCAGAAGCGGCAACATACGGACGTTCTGGGCAATCCAGAGGGATCTGATATGCATAACGAATCCATTCTACCTTACTTGCCGTCAATGCACCTCCCATCCCAGCTTGCTCCCCTGCAGCGTTGAGCAACACCGCAATCTGGGTATCCGTATGGGTTGGGGCCAATTCTCGGACACGAGTGACGACTTGTTGGCTGGTTTGGCGGACTTCCCACGACTTTTTGAGACGAGGAATAGCAAGGCTTGTGCGAGCTTCCGTTTGCCAGCGAATGTCGATGCCAATAACGTTGCCGCGCTTAGAGAGCGTCACATCTTTGATCAGCCAGCGCAGGAGCTGCTTGCGCTGGGCGCATGTGGTCGTTTCTGCGTCCCAGAGAGCGGGTAGGTCCTGCGCGAGCATGCGGATCTGCTCACGTTGCTCAGCCGAGAGCATCAAGGCGACTGGCTTGGGCGCTGTTTGGTATTCTCGTTCCAGGCGATCTACCTCCTGCAGTTTCTCATTCCACTCTCGTTCCAGGCTTCGTGCAACCAGACGATTGTCCGGGTCCACAGCACGGTAGCGACGACGAGCCAAGTCCGCCTCATACTGTGCTCCTTCGATCTGTCGTCGTGCCTGCCGATCAATCTGTTTAGCACGCGCCTCCAGATGGGCAAGCGCCGAGAGAGCAACTTCCAAGTGGGCCGGTTCGATAGCTTGCAGAAAACACTCTGCGACAGCTTGATCAATGCGATCCCCTCGCATGGTTTGACAGGTTTTGACGGCCAGTTGCGTATGCGCTTGATTGCATTCGTAGACCAACAAGGACCCCTCCCGTTGATAGCGAACACTCATCCGACGGCCACAAGAGCCGCACAGCACAATGCCTTGCAACAGCGAAGATCCTTCGCGCACCGCTCCCCGGTGACCATCATCTGGACGGTTCTGGTTGTCAGAGAGGATCTGCTGGTTGCGCAGAAACTGCTCCCAGGTGATGTAGCCTGTATGGGTGTCCCGCAAGACGATGGGCCAGTCTTCTTGCTTCACCCGGCGCGTTCGCCCTTTGATGCGTGGCTCTTCACCAGGAAGCGCATGTCGGCGTGTCTGGGTCCGCCCGTAGACATAGGCTCCTGCATACAGCGGACTGTGCAAGACATCCAGAACCCGACCATGGCAAAGGCGAACCCATTCCAACTCACCAGCGCGTGCTCCACCCCAGTGTCGCGTGGGAAACAGCAACTGATGCTTGGCGAAGTGACTGACCACGGCTAGTGCCGAGGTGTGCTGCTCGAAGAGGGTGAAGACCAAGCGGAGAGCTTCTTGAACGGCTTCATCGGGATCAAGTCCGATCTTGCCTACCGGATCGTAGACCAATCCGCTTGGCAGGCGAAAGCGCAGCTTTCCCTGTTCAGCTTTCGTCAGCTTGCCGCCTTGCAGTCGCTGATAGAGCCAATGGAGTTCTGCTTCACTCATCGTTCCTTTGAAGCCCAGCAGAAGACGGTCATTGTACGATCCCGGATCGTAGACGCCCTCCTCGTCAATGACCAGCGTATCGGTGAGGGCACAGATCTCCAGCAGGCGATACCAATCACTGCACGAGCGGGCCAAGCGCGAGACTTCCAGACTCAGGACTGCTCCTACGTGGCCCAGTCCTACTTCGGCAACCAGCAATTGAAAACCGTCACGCCCAATGGAAGAAGCGCCGGACTGGCCTTGATCTTGGTCAATGACTTGAATACCTGCCTGTTCCCACCCCAGATCGTGTGCGCGTTTGACCAGATCATACTGTCGTGCGGTGCTACCGATATTTTCGCGGACTTGCAGTAAGGTCGATTGGCGCACATAGATCACGGCTTGACGGGTCAAATGATCAGGACGGATTTTGAGGGTTTGCTGCCGGATCGACATGGCGAGCCTCCTCCCTTTGGGACTGGTTTTGAGAACGCGCTACCACCACATTCAAGGCTAACTGAGCTAAGAGACCAATGACACAGGTTTGCAGGTCAGAAGAGAGGTGGGCCCAGATGTGGGTCAAAGTCCTCTGCTCCTGATTGGAAGAGGAGAGTGGGTCCATGCGGCAACCTCCTTGGTGCAGCAAAATGGCATGATAGGTGGATATCTGTATCATATCTCATGGTCTCCTCTCTGCGATTGGCACATCCGCTGCTGCATGACCCATTGCGTGATCTGCCACAATCCCTCAATCGAGAGCAAGGGTGGCTCAGAGGTGGACTGATCTGGATCAGCGGGTCCGGCGTAATCCGTCAAGCTGGCTGCGATGGCCCCGTGGTAGCCATCGGGCATGCGAATGATGAGGTCGGGATCAGGCCCACGTCGAATGCGTATGAGCTGTACGCGCTGGCCATGCAAAGGATGGTGTGGGTGCGTCACCGTTACCCATTCCTCAGATGGCTTGGTAAAGGGGGTAGTGTACTGTGAATATGCCCACCATGCTAGACAGGGCTTTACAAGCGCTGACGAAAATGGCGATAGAACCGGAGTGGGAAGCCATCTTTGAGCCAAACAGTTACGGCTTCAGGCCGGGAAGATCACTGCATGATGCGATGTCCCAAATCCATCGATATACCAGCCAAAAGGAGAAATACATCCTTGATGCGGATATCAAAGGATGCTTTGACAACATCAATCACCAAAAGCTTCACTCAAAAATTAATACAATACCATATATCAAATATCTTATCAAGGGATGGCTGAAAATGGGAGTATTAAATGAGGAGAGAGGATTTGAACCGACGAAAGCGGGTACACCGCAAGGAGGGGTGATATCTCCACTACTAGCGAATATAGCGCTCCATGGAATGGAAAATGATCTTAAGCAAGCATATAGCTCTAAAGAAGGATATCCACAAATAGTGCGCTATGCGGACGATTTCGTGATCTTTCACGAAAAAGAGAGCGGGATCATCAAAGCGAAAAGAGTGGTAGAAGAGTGGGTCAAGGAAATCGGCTTGGAATTAAAACCGAGTAAAACACGCTTCTCCCATACATTACGACGATATGAAGGAAACGTGGGATTTGACTTCTTAGGTTTCACGGTGAGACAGTTCTCCGTAGGAAAACACAAATCAGCAAGAAACAAATATAGGAAGATCTTAGGTTTTAAGGTCATTATCAGACCAAGTAAACAAACCGTCACCAACCACATAGCTCAAACCAAAACGATCATACGAAAGCACAGACACTCACCACAGGAAGCCCTTATCGTGCAGCTCAATCCTGTTGTGAGAGGATGGGCCAGGAGCTATCGAACACAAGCTTCAAAGCGAACATTCGAGACATGTGATTACTATCTTTGGTGGCAGCTCATGCGATGGGCGAAGTATAGACAAGGGGGTGGAACACACAAGCAGATGGAAAAGAGGTACTGGAAGGATGGCAAGTTTACCGCTAACGAAAAGTATCGACTTCGAATGCATAATGAAACCCCGATTATCCGACATATCAAAGTGCAAGGAAACCGAAGCCCATAGGACGGAGATAGAGCATACTGGAGCAAACGATTACGCAATCATCCCATGCTCAAGACAGAGCAGGGAATATTGCTCAAGAGATGCAAAGGAAAATGTGTCTATTGTGGATTGGACTTCAGGGATGGAGATATTCTCGAGGTCGATCATCACATACCTCGCTTCCTCGGTGGAAAAGACACCTTGGAGAACAAGAATATCCTTCATCAGCATTGTCACGATCAACGACACGCAGAATTCGAGGAAGCACGTCGCAAGGCGAAACAAAACGAAGAGGCATGT
>DASYAN010000541.1:0-9832 GCA_036501345.1 Ktedonobacteraceae bacterium | reverse complement strand
GGTTCGTTTTTTTGGCCTTGATGTATCAAAAGTGCCCGTCGAGAATATGGCTATGCAAAATCGTCATCGTGAGCAAAAGCAGATTGCTGATATTGTACTGCGACTACTTCCGTACGAAGATGGCGTTACGTTGCAAGACTTGGAGACACTACTGCGTGTACGGTCAGGTATGCCATTGCACCAGATTCGTCCCAGTGTATTGTTGAGCGCAGTTTCGCACTTACAGCATGCCGGACTGGTCAGCAGTACCGCAAATATGCCAGGAGATATTCTACCCAGTCGGCGTTACTGGCGTGTCTATGGATAATTTTCAAGTTATCGAAATAATACTGGATGTTTGTTTGGTTCGAAGGGGATCTGATTATGTTAGAATGAGGTATGAAGCAAGAACTATCATCATATATCAGACTCTCGCACGAAGTGCAAATGGCATTGGATGAGCAGCGAGCGGTAGTCGCCCTCGAATCGACGGTAATTGCTCATGGTCTTCCCTATCCCGCCAATATCGAAGTTGCTGCAGCAATGGAGGCAGCTGTTCGAGCTGAAGGGGCAATACCTGCAACGATCGGCATTCTGGATGGCAGCATCGTTATTGGCCTTACCTCTGAGGAGATTTGGCATTTGGGGACGGCTCCTCAGGTGCAGAAAGTGAGCCGACGCGATCTGGCTATCACACTGGCCACGAAACGTTGGGGGGCGACAACTGTTGCCGGAACCATAATGTGTGCGAACATGGTGGGCATTCGCTTTTTCGCCACAGGCGGTATTGGCGGTGTTCATCGAGGTGCTGAGACGAGTATGGATATCTCGGCTGATCTGCAAGAGTTGAGTCGTACACCGGTACTTGTTACTTGTGCCGGAGCCAAATCCATTCTTGACTTGGATTTGACCCTAGAATACCTGGAGACACATGGCATTCCTGTTATTGGCTGGCAAACCCATGAATTCCCGGCTTTTTATGTGCGCAGTAGTAGGCATCATTTGACCCATTGCCTTGATGATGTCAATATTTTGGCAGCTACTGCTCGCACGCAGTGGGCATGTGGTCTGAAGGGTATTGTCGTCGCTTGTCCTATTCCAGAGCAATATGCCATGCAAGCTGGTCCTCTAGAGAAGGCAATTACAGCAGCACTACAGCAGGCAAAGGAGCAAGGCATACATGGTGCAGCAATCACACCCTTTGTGCTGGCACGAGTAGCCGAGGGAACGACAGGTGAGAGCATCGAGGCCAATAAAGCGCTGCTCATTAATAACTCTCAGTGGGCAGCTCGCTTTGCGCAGGCCTATTTTGCCTAGACAGAGCCTTAGTACAAGAAACGCGCCGTAAAACTATAAATGCATGGGTTTTACGGCGCATTGGTCATAATACCTAGCTTAGACTTGCACAAGCTGAAGGTGAGAATCGTTTTCAAGCAACTTTTCTAGCGTTTCACGCTTAATTCGATAGGACTGCCGCTTACGAGCATGCGGCAGACTTACTGCTGCAAGTATACCATACTTCACCCAACGTCTTACAGTTGTCGCATCCACGCGCAGAATATCAGCAACTTCTGAAACAGTTAATAGATCATTCATCTTTTTGTACTCCTTTTTGTTTTCAGTACCATAAAAGAAAGTAATGGCACTGGTATGTGCTTCACAGATGGGAAAGAAACAAAGACCGAGAGGGAATCACATTTTGGTTTTGTTCCTGATAAAATCACTTCGTTTCCGACATATCTTTGCTCATCCATTTCTCCAAAACAAATCATATCATCTTTTAGCCTTTTTCTTCTATATGTTTAGGAAAAATGTCCTATATATTCAGCATATTTAAGAATTTCTAGTTGCAGGATCAAATTTTGCGTGTACTGTACAGTTCTAGTGTTAAGATCGTGACCAGCAATCTTGATGGGACTGTCTGTAATAAGGATATCTCCGTCCGAATTGTTTTCAGCATCTATTTGTTGAGGTGGTTGATCAATATATTTCAATTTTTGTCTTCTCTGTGCATGCTATACTCAATCTAGACAAGCAGGAAGTACATATGGATTATAGGGCAACCGCATCTTCTATGGAGAGAGGCATCTTCCCTTCGGATGCTGAGGATTTGTTTGAGAGTAGTAGCACCTCTGTTTCCAAATACAGATGCGATTGCCCTGAAAGCGTATCTTACGCTTGTGTTTTGGTCGGCAAAATGCGTGTCAGCTTCGTTCCACAAACAGTGCAAGGGCCTTGCAGGGCGGGCTTGCCATTTTTCATGGTAATATGCTGGGAGTCCTTCATTTCGCGCTTGTCTTTACATTTAACACAGTATGCGATCTCTGCCATCTTTTCACCTCCTCTCGTTGCGGTCTTTTGCATTTTGATCATTTATTCCGATAGTGCGAATACGTGTAATAGTATAGGCCCTTTTAGGGGTGTTTGTCCACTCCTCTTTTTTGGAGATGTCAAGCATGCGGATGATTTATTTTTGTCCAGTAGTGTCTAATGATGATCAACCGAATTTATCGGCTCTGCTGTCAAAACTGCTGTCAGGATTTGGTCTGGTCTGCAAAATGAAAAGGCTCTAACCGATATTGGCTGGAGCCTTTTTGCTAAATGATTCTGGTTGACTGGCGTGATTTCTGCTTCTCTCAGTAGCTTGGTCATACTTCGCCTTCGGGAGCATTCCCTATTTCCTGTACAGTAGTACGTTTGTAGAGTGCAGCTACTGGAATATTCACCCCGATACTCATAAGTTCGATCTCATCATACGGCCCGTAGACTTGGTACTCTGTCCAGCCCTTCGATGTGCGGCGGTAGACTTCGACAACCTGATATTTTGTAGCGACAAGAACATACTCTTGAAGGGTTGGACAGTCACGGTACAGAGCGAACTTTTCGCCTCGATCATATGCTTCTGTGGTGTCCGAGAGGACCTCGATGATCACACGGGGAGACTGTATTTCCCTTTCGTCGGTTGTTGCTTGATCGCATTCGTCGCATGTGACTGTTGCATCAGGATAGGTATAGCGGGTCGGTGATATGCGGGCGGCAACGTCTGAGTTATAGACATTGCAGGGGCCATTGTCTAGTTTGTCTGCAAGGATAGCACATGCGTTCAGTCCTATACGACCATGAGCACGGCTTCCTCCTGCCATAGCGTACACATGGCCGTCTATGTACTCGTGCTTGATGTCGTGACTGCTTTGTTCAAGGGCACGCCACTCGTCAACAGTCATAAATTGTCGGGATGGTTGAGCTACCATTGGAAACCTCTCAATATTTCGTTATGTACCTACAAATCCTACGAGCTAGTCTGCAAATCAATATGAAACTTATTGTTGGTAGATTCTAATACCTGACTGCTATAGTATAGCATAGATTGCTGGTATGTGGATAAGTAGGATTGAGGGAATTTGAACCTGTGACAAACAGTAGTAATGATACTGTGCGATAGAGAGATGAGAGGGCTTCTCTCCAGCGTTTGTGCTTGATAAGAGGGTCTCGAGAGTCCATTGGAGTCCATGATTGTAAACGTTTGTAAAAGCTCTCTGATGTCAATGGTGATGTCACAATGAAGGAGAAAACCATCCAGGTTTGCCTCTTTGTGGGCGGCTTTCCTGGGTGGTTCTTTGTCGTTTTCCTGTTGCAACAGGAGATTTTAAGTCTTGTCAAGACGTAATGCAGCTTCTCAGGCTGTTTAATGTGCTTTTCTCTGCGTTCAACACAGAAGATTTTGTGAGTGTAGTCAACAGTCACTTCAGAATGACTGCTTTACACGCAGTAAGTCTGGGGTTCGAATCCCTAGTCGCCCATCACAAACCCGCTAGCTAAGTACATTCAAGGAAGAAATGTGGGATGAAACATGCTTACCAAGCATGTACAATGCCGTAAAAGTTGCTTGAAAGCACTTAGTGCATAATCAAGCGACCTTTTTGGGCATGAGGAGATGGGTTCACAGGAATATCCACACCACATGCCCTAATGCCTCCTTTGGGATTGCACTAGTGGGTCAACTGCCAAGTTCAGTGGCATTGCCAAGAGCCTCTGATGCGGGACGATAGAGTGCCAATGCCATTATGTTTGGCAACTGACCCACTAGGCCCGTTCAGGTCATATGAGGGTGACCTAAGAAACGGGCTTTTTTGTGCCAAAAAAGGCTTTGAGAACGGCTACCTCCTCAGAACGGCTGATTTTTTTATTCGAAGATCAAATGTTCTATTTTCTAGTTATCGTTGAAGTGCTATCCAGCGCGATAGCAAATTCGAATGGTCTTTTGCTGTTCTCCTGCTACGACAGAAGATTTTAGTCCGGCATTCGTCAAATCAACTTGATAGTTCTCTGGTCAGACAAGCTCAAAATTGTCACATCTGTCTGAGCACCACTTGATGCATGCCAATGCATTGAGAATATCTGTCTCTCAATTCAAGTTTTTAGTAGATTTAGGGTAAGAAGTACAAAACCTCGCCACGCATTCTTTACAGATTCGGGCAATGAGGATGGCGGAAAAACGCTGCTCGACCTTAGATAGAAGGAGCTTTAAAAGCCTAGGCACGAGGCAAAGTTTCTATTGATCTCTGCGGAGAAAACTAATGACCAAGGACTGGCCTACGATGAGAGCCCATTTTAAAGCGGGACAGTTTGTTGACCCCTCATTTTGCTTCTGGGTAGAAACCACTCAGAAGCAATTCTGAGGCGAAAAGCTATCCAGAGGGGAGAAAGGTTTGCAAAAGTTCCTCCTTGCCATCCTGGTGCGATTCTAAGACCAAAGCTCTTCAAGAGGAAGAGTGAACCTTTCTCTCTTTAGCTCAAGTGTATAGATTGTATATCTATAGAAAACAAGTAAAAGCGAACAGCAAAATCTTTCTCTCAAAAGGGGCTCTGAGCACCGACGAATCCGAGGTATTAGTTTTCTATGCTCGGATCAATATCATCCTTACTGCCCAGATTTGTAAACCATCCGTGGCGAGGTTGATACCGTATCCTTCTCTAAGGGTGCCGCTTTTGATGATCGAGAATTGAGCTTGAAATTTTCGCCTCAGATAGCCAACCCTTAGCCAAAGATACAGTATCGCGAGGTTTGAAAAGTACCATTACGGCCCTTCTAGGACGCAGCCATGCCGCTTATTGCTATACTCTAGCGCAATCAAGTATGTATGTCCGTACCAGGTTACATCGCCATGCGTCCGTGGATCAGCAGGCTGGTGAACAGACTGGCACACGTCAGCTATCTCGCCAGCAGGTTTGTTCCAGCCATTGAATAGGGGATCGGTGACCGCTTCTGAAAACTCATGTGAGAAGCTACCGACCAGACTATCAGCATCTTTATCGTGATTGGGCGAGGGGTCGGTAGAGGTAGCCTTCATAGGCGAACTTGGTGAGTAGGGGCATGAATGTAGAAACATAGCCGGAGATCCGCTGGCCAGCACGGTATGAGCCGCACCTCCACATGCTCCTGCTGCCTCTGGGTTATAGAAGATGCCATAGAGATTGTGGTAATCTTGCGTATTCCAGCCATTTTTTGCTGCGACATCTGCTATTTCTTTCCTCATTGTGGTATCAATGAGTGAACCTATTTGATCATGGGTAAGGTTTGGATCGCTTAAATCAGGTGGTAAGGGCCGCTTATCTACAAACGTGCCTGCCAGCCGAGCGCCAGTAGGACAGCGACCAAAGGAATCATGGTATTGTGAAAGGTCCATATACAAAGGGCTCCCCCGGCCAAAATCTTTCACGAATTGCTCCGACAGACTTATATATTTAGGACTAATAGGTCGATCGTACCAGGAGATCAGATAGACATTGGCTATGCCGTCTATCACATGACCACCGTTATAGGGTATGTCTCCAGTGTGATCAGAGTCCGGAGCATAAACGTGTGGGGCAGGATTATAGTGAGGTGTCCGCACCCTGCAGGCTTGGGTCGTAGGTACGGGGGTTGAGGGAGTCGCGCTCACAGATGCCATGACGATGGGGGGTTGTCCGGTGAAAAATGTTAATCCTATGCTAAGCAGCAGCACAACTGAATATCCCCTATTCATTAGTTTGGTTCTTTCTTGCATAGCTCTTCCTCTGGTTTTTTCTAGAATCGTAAACTTGGCTTGGCGTACGCTCATTTTAAGGGACTGGAAAAGACAATTTCGTGCTCGTCTCATGCAAAGTTTACGATTGTAGGTTTTTTTCGCTAAATGGAAAAGAGACCTTGAAGCATGCGCAAAAGGAGCAAATGTTCAGTGCTCTTTTACGCTCGCCACAAGCCAAGTTTTCCGTTCAGCGTTTTTTCTCTCTGTATCATCTCAGTATTTTGGGGGAAATTTGCCGATACACTTTTGTCATGGCCCTTCTGTTCTGGATTCACCAACGGATCTGCCCCGGATTTCTGGGATGGTACCTCTCCCCATTCGACCTTCTTCTTGCTAAGAGGTCTTGCCTCCATCTTTGCACTTCCCAACCGCCATCTTAAGCATACTTGATGGATGGGCTTTTTAGCTAGGGACAAAAAGGGCATCTAGGAAAGAAAAAGCGGACATCTAGGAAAGAAAAAGCGGACATCTTCTATAGCTAGCTAGACCCCATGCCGAGATGCATGCAAAACTAGTACATAGGAGAAATAGGGGTGTCAAGCACTATTCCTGCTATAGCACCTGGCAAACATCCATCTATCCGCCTGGGCTAAAGCCACAGAGGCTTGCGATGGGCTCTTTGTGTGTCAACCATGCAATAATAGCCACGAAGTTTAGTGAACTCAAAGTCTCACTTCAGAGCTACAAAAAGGGGGCATGAAGTAATCTACTAGAACAAAAGAGGTAAAATATTCATCTTTGAACTATCTCAAGCATAGTCGAGGATAAACTATTCTCTGAAGAGATGAGACGGCTTCTCCGTGGGGCTCGCGCTCGACGAGAGGGTGCTGATAGTTCATTTGAGTACACCAGTGTCAACCGTTGTAAAAGCTCTCTGATGTCATCAGTGATGTCAACATTGGGAAGGAAATCACCTGAGTGTAACTGCGAGGGGAGTATCGGACAGACTTCTGGTATGCTAATCTGGGATTGAAGCAGCTTTATGGGATTTCTCTGCTTCAACCCTCCAGTATATTTGTTATTGCTGCTTTGTTGCTTTATATTCTGCAAGCGCCTCTTTGTAAGGCTTGATAAGCTGGAGTTCTGACTCTGTAACGTCTAGCTCGTAGATGATGCGATGATTCTCGCGCTCTCCCAACTTGGTGAAACCTGCTGTTTCAAGCAGTCGTCTCCCTTCCAGCGTTCCACCATTGGCAAGGACATTGGTAATTTCAATTCCTTGTTTTGCCCATTCCACTAAAAGGTTTGAGAGATTGAAGAAGAGATGCATGGCATATTGGGTTCGTCGATTAACAGGCACAAGTGGTGTTGTCATCATGTCGATGATAATAACCTCATGCTGTTTCCCTGGGGTCAATCGCTCTACATATTCTCCTAGTAACCAGCCTCGTACTCCTTCTCTAAACTTGATGATCCCCTCATGTTCAAGTGGCATGATATTGATTGACGCTACCAGATGTTCTCTGTCATAGACATAGTAGGACATATCAGGATTAGCGAGAAGGAGTTGGCGTCGATATGCGTGGAATGTTGTTGTATTTTCTCCCAAGGTAAGTACAGCTAGTTCAAATTCCTTTTCTTGATCCTGCAGGGTCGCTTTTTTGAAGCGAATATCGGGTGATTGGGCTGCAAGCATTGCTGATGCTATCGATGTTGCGAGCATATCGATATCACGTTTCATAAAATGTCCGTGTTTTCCTACTATATTTGTCTTCTTTATAATACCTGTTTTGACATAATGATTGAATGCATCTCTCGTCATACCGAGCTTTTTTCTGGCTTGTTCAGGTGTGTAATACAGCTCTGAAAGTTGTTCTAGTCCCATGATTTTATGCTTTCTCGAACCTTTGTTCTTTTCTTGGTTTGGGAGAATCCTTGTATCACTATTATAGTTCTTGCGAACACAAAACACAACCCCGACACTTTACACACTTGACAGTCCTCATTTTGCTGTGCTAATATATGTGTGTAAAGTGTGTAAAGCGTTTGAGTAGTCCAAAGTGTTAGTTTCTAGACCCATCAGTTCTAATTAAGGAAGGGTAAAACAATGCTCAATGCGGCACGTGTGACTGGTGCTCTGCCAAGAGTGACGATTTCTCCAATCACTGGTTCTCTCGATTTCTCGTGTCTTGATGGTCGTGTGACTTCTCATCCGCAGTTTGTCTCTGGCTATCGGTGTGGGTATACTCTCTACTTTGATCTCGAAAGTGCTGACCCTGGTGATATTGTGTATGGTGTTCCTGTCACGAGTATGTGTGTGATTGAGAGCATCTGTCGAAGTACGTTGGGGACTGATTATCGTGGGGCATCTGATCTCTTCTTCTGGTCGGTAGGCATCTGTGCTGGCTTCCTGGCAGCTCTGGCACCCTATCATTGGAAGGAAGCCCAAGCTGGTTTAGTGGTGCTCGCATCGCTCACTGGCGTGATCCTCTCAGAGGTGCTTGCATGCTCATGAAGCTGCTTGATTGCACATCACACACCACATACCTTCATGGTTTTGCCTGGTGCTCAATGAAGAGCATCGGGCGTGTGTTGTTGTGTCACAAGACAGCTTTATGGGTGGCTACGCCCCTTCGTGTGATCATCTATCGTGTGTCGTATGCTGTCTATCAAGCCGCTCTACAAGCTACTTCAAGCCTCGTCGCTGAGAAGCTTGACACTAGCCCGAGACTATCCAGGGCCAAAATATCCCCCTTAAACGAAACAGAATCCAAATCTGGGCGAACTATCCCTTTCACCTAAAAAATTGGCTCAGTATTCTCCCCTCGCAACGGAACATTCTTACCAGTTACTTTCTGCTATCTTCGTTCGAGACCCACAAAAGCTTCTTGCACGCCTGCACGCCAGAACGCCGCACGCGTGCATTTGCACTCCTGTTCCATCAACGCGAACACGTTCAAGCACCACAGACAAAAAAACATATCCTTCAAAAAAACGTTCAAGTACCGGAAACGTTGGGCAACGTTCCAAGCGGTGGAGCAAGTAAACCCCACCGCTCAAAATACATGCCGGTCTGCACTGTTCTATTCTTCTTTGTTTTGCTCATGGAGGTCTTGTTATGGAAAGTCTAGTTAAGATCCTTGGTGCATTTCTTGACACGCTGGTGCTCAATGTCTATCCCACCGATCATGCTTTTGAGATTGAGCAACGCCGTGTTGATTCGCTTCTGCAAGAGGAGTTGATGCTGTTGAAAGAGCAAGCGCAAGAACTTGAGGAAGATTTTCCGACGCGCTTTGCCTTCAATGGGACTCCGCTGCTCATGCGTGCCAAAGGAGGTGATGGCTTTAACTGGATCATGCATAATCACTGGCTCTCGGTTGCTGTCAATCGTAGTTCCAAAGCTCAGATCTTGGGTCAAGTGCGGCTCTCTTCGGCGTACTTGTGGCGCAAGCGTGACCTGGGTCAGATCATTGTGGATGTGCACCAGTTTCTCATCTCCATCTTTGGGGAGTATATTGTGCCACATGTCTCCAACTGTGATTTAGCGGTCGATGTCACAGGACTCGATTTGAGTTCGGTCCAGCAGGTCAAAGAGCATTTTGTCTCGCGGGCTCAGCTCACTGGGTTAATTCCATCATCAGCTCCAGATGATGGTATGATCGATGGTCCTGACTCAATCAAGCAGCGTTGGGGTCGCATTACGGGTCTTTCACGGGTAGGTATTTTGAAAAGAGAGCAAGCCAGCAGACAGATCAATCTGCTAAGATGAAGGATTGAAAGAAGACTTCATCGAAGGAGAAAGATCATGTCTCAGCTAGCCCCATTATCCCAATGGGAAAAAACGG
>DASYAN010000540.1:0-5819 GCA_036501345.1 Ktedonobacteraceae bacterium | reverse complement strand
TCCTACATTAGTACTAAAGTCCCAAAATATCCCCGATTTTGTCTTCAGTCATCTCCTTTGGGCTATTCTTACCATACAATCTTTTTCTCCACTGAAAAAATGGAAACGGGCTGGCCACTTGTGCGAATGGTGAGTAATACTGCAATGAATTGATCGAGGATAAGAAGAAGGAATAAGAGTAAAGTAGAAACACTTTTTATACTACTTCTATTTATTAAGCTCTTCATCCATCATAGTTATAGCATCATCACCCACTAATCCCTGCAACTCGTGATGCAACTCGCCCATACGCTCCATTTTAGCTGTAATAAAACTATGCTGTGATACCCCGCCAGCAAACCCATGAAGAGCACGCTCTGCTGCCTCATATTCTGCACAAATCTGGGCAAGCAAATGTGCGACCTCACTTTGGTACTGCTGCATAGCATACCTCCCTAATAAACAGACGTCCAGCAACCCATAAACAAGACAGAGCCTTTGGCAAGCCCTGATTTCTCCAACTAAAGATATTATATCACAAAAATACGCCTTTTTTAAAGGGCGTAATCAATTACTATAGTCCTTAAGAGTGTGTTTCAAATAAGCTATACGTATGAGCGATGAGATTAACATTCCCGATCTACAAGAATATGTGTCTATCAAAGACGCTGCTAAAATGCTCGGCCTTGCCTATACAACAGTCCATGAATATGTCACCGAAGGGCGCATTAAAGCAGTACGAGCAGCGGATGTCATTTTGATTCCAGTAGAAGAGGTTAGGAATTTCAAACCCAATATTTCTGGGCGTCCCCGCACAAGCATTCCATTATGGCGTATTTCCTATGCCGACAACAGCTTGTACCAGACCTCGATCTCTGTCCAGATACGGGAAGGCCAGCAAGAGGCTTTCAAGCGACGACTGGAAGAGATACGGGATAAGAAAGAGCACCTGTTTCAGGGAACAGTGGCACGCTACATCGTAGGCAGTAACAAGCAGCCTAACCTTGTAGAGATCACATTCATCTGGCGCAGTTCCGTGATGCCAGATATAGCAATACGCCAGCAAGCTTTAGAGGCTTTCCAGCAAGCTTTAGATGATGTGTTGGATTGGACGACGGCGCATTATGATGATGGCAGGGTGTTTATGCATGCGTGAGAGTGATATCACAACTTCATAACTCAGCCATATTTAAGAGCACCTATTAGTGGAATCATGCAATTATAGCAGATAGAAAGGAGATGCAAGGTATGAAAACACCAGAACCAGGGAATAATGCACCCAACGAACGAGACGATGAAGAGTTTGGTGAAGAGGAATACGATGATTTTACCATGCTAGAACGATTAGAGACACTACGCGAAGATATGGAAGACCTAGGGATCACTAATCTGCCAGAGCTTATAGAACGTATCGAAAAACTCCATCGCGCCTTAGATAACAAGTAGCCTCCCGTAGAGGAAGAAAAACGGTCCTTTTTCTCTTGCTTGCTGGCATTGGTTCGTGTATCATTGGGTTATGAACCAATGGTACACGAACCAATAGAGGAAAGAAACTAGCATGGCTTTTTTCAACCGCGCTTTGGAACTAAATACTATCAGGAGAAGTCTCTCTTCAACTCAGGCAGAACTTGTGATTGTTTATGGGCGCCGAGGCAGCGGAAAAAGTGAATTACTTATCCAAGCCATCACAGATCACCATGCGCTCTACTATCAAGCCACAACAGAGCTTTTGCCGCAACAGCTTGCTGATCTGACAGCTGAACTTCGTCGTGTTGCAGGTCAGCAGGAGGTCACTATCGTTGGACACTTCGCCTCGCTTGGTGACTTGTTTGTGGCCATGGCAACTTTGGCTCAGAGCACGCCTCAACAACCATTCATCATCGTGATTGATGAGTTTCCTTATCTTGCGGAGGCTGATCCAGCAACGGAAACTGTGCTGCAAAAATGGTGGGACTCAATATCCCATACTACATCCAACCTGAAGGTTTTTCTTGCAGGCTCACATGTCTCGTGGATGCGCGAGCATACCTTGAGCGAACATGGACCGCTGCAGAATAGACGCACCCGCCAAATCGAAGTTTCGCCACTCGATTACCGGCACACAGCAGAGTTTTACCCTGATTGGTCTTCTCAGAACAAAATCAGGGCGTACTCTATCTGGGGAGGTCTGCCAGGGTACGTGCGCGAAATTAATCCTGCTCTCGGCCTATGGGATAATGTCAGCCAAAACCTCCTAGATCCAAATGCTCGCTTATTTGTCGAGCCGGATTGGCTCCGTTTCACCGATCTGCGTGCTGATCGCCTGTATACTTCTCTCGTCCGAGCTATGGCAATGGGCAAGTCTACACCAAGTGATATCGCAAAAGAGGTGGGGCGCCATAGTGCTGCAGATATCTTTGACCCGCTCAATCGGCTTGTCGATCTTGGTATTGTAGCACGGGTGAATGCTCTCACCACACGTGGAGAGCATCGCTCGAGATCACAATATCATATTGCTGATCCCTTCTTGGCTTTCTGGTATCGTTTCATCGATAGCCGCCGCAGCATGTTGCGACGTGGGCAGGCAAATATTGCTCTGCTGCAGATGAAAGGAGAGCTTGATGACTACATTAGCCAATATGTCTTTGAGGACATCTGCCGCGAGTGGATATGGACTGGAGTACAACGCGGACTCCTCCCTGCCGATCTAGACATTGCCGAGGTTGGCTCTTGGTGGGGAGGAACCAAGGGTGAACAAGACGAAATAGATGTAGTTGCCCTATCATCGCGTCGAGAAGCAGTGTTATTTGGCGAATGCAAGTGGAGCAATTCGCCCATGGATATGCGCGATCTTGGTGGACTCCGCCATGCCATCGAGATGTCACAGAAGGATCTTCACCCTATCATTTCTCCGTGGCGGCTTTGTTTTTCTCGCAGTGGCTTTCATCCTGACCTCATTGCTGAAGCCTCCCACCTAGAGAAACGCATTGTATTGATTGATCCAGACCGACTTTACGCGTAAGTCCTGCTCTTTTGCTTCTCGAATATCCCTATCTACAGCATTCGCCTTAGCAATGAAAAGAGAATATATCAGGGAACGAAGGATGCTTGTAATATGGCTAATGTTGTCTTTATAGGACAAGCAGAGCGATTACTATCAGAGATCGGCTGTTACTTATACAATAACCTAATTCACTGTTTCATAATCTCAAACCTTCCGAGTACATTGTCACTATTTCGGACCAAATTAGTTAGATAGGCAGAACTTAGATAGGTAACCTATCGGAACCGTAGTATATTCTCAACATACAGGTCGATAAGATGAAACGCATATGGATAAACGGTGTATTGATTGAGACGTACAAACTGTACACTAGTTGCCAGGAGCAGAGGTCGAATATCAAAGTGATCAGCTCCCTGATAGACATTAAAGCGCCGTATCAGATGCGCTCTTGGCTGTTGCTGATTCATGGATTGTAATGAGCCAACCATGTAGCAGTGATAATCGTCATACCATATACCTCCATACATATGAACATCTTTTGCCTTGTCACTGGAAAACCAGCCTCGTTTCTGGTAGTATCCCTTAAACTGGCGACGATTGTACTGTCCATTCTTATCTGGCTGAATGTCGAAAATGCTCCTAATCTGCTCCATATGTTCGTTCTGAGATAACATGTTAAAGGAGATAGTCTGATAGGACTGTTGCAAGTTGCCTAGAAAGGCATCGTATTCTTCGAGTTGAAGATAGAATTTAAGCGACTCAGCTTCATTGTCATTTTTTGGGAGCACCTGCCCTCGCAACAGATCTAAAAGAGAAAGCTGGCTTGCGGAGAGGTATGATGACTTACGAATAACATCATAGTGAGAAAGCAACTTGAACTCTTCGATAGGTACCAGCATATCTACAGCTGCTTGCCGTTTGATAATCTCACTATAATCGTAAAGTACCCGTTCATTCAAATCTTCTAGCTCAATGAAGAGTCCTGGACCAACAATGATATCATAACTTGAGAGATCCTTGCGCTCATCTTGGTCGTCCTTCTTCCGATATTTGCGTAGCAGATCCTCATACATAGCTTCCCAATCTATACCCATTCGAGCGAGCAATTCATCCCGTCGGTCCTGTTGAATATGATCGCGTAGATCAAGAAAATGCAGTGTATCGTTCTCAAAGTATAAAAGGGTTTCATAGGCGGACTGACGGGAAAAATAACTATCTTTGCGGATGAAGGCAAATTGAGTGGGCAGGAGAGGAAGCCGTTGCTGCCCACTACGCTCATAGCAAATGACATCTTTGAGATACAACTGTGCAAGCGCAACATCTAGTTTCAACTTAAAGTTTTTATCATTGGGTCTCGGAAGGGGATAATCCAGATATGCTTCCTGCGATGTATCAGTCTGTTTGTTCAAGTTGACATTGATGGATTGCTTAGGCAACTGTGGATACTTTCTATACAGGCTAGCATAGGGGTCTACTTGGCCCTCCAAAATACCTCCTTGTTCAAAATCCTCTTTGTTGTAATCCTGAATCACAAATATCGATTGAGTACCAACTTGGAGAAGGTCTTCCACCGGAGTAAAATGGAGTTCAGGCAGGAATTGTGTGAATATATCAAGGTAGTCCTGCAGGGAACGCGCCTTATTGAGACGATTATCGAAGACAGCAATAGGATTAAGAAGAGTAAGTGGCAACTCCGCCTGACCTTTTGGTGGCACAAACTCGGTAAAGTTGCGCTCCTTTGAACGACACATGATCCTGTATCGAGCGAGGAAAGCAATAAAGTCTTGGATGAAATCATATAGTAGCTTCCCAACACTTTCCTCTATATGGCGCTGATCATGATAGACTAAAGTAGTACGCTTACCTGGACGTGTACGAATAGCATAAAGTGGTTCCTTGGTCTGCTTACAAGTCTCAACCTCTGACTTCTTGAGATGGAGAAAATACACCTTTCCATGTGTGATTTTACGCCCAAAGTAGGTGTAGGGAAATACCGTGCTAGTTGGGTAACTCACAGGCCGAAACAAACGTGCTTGACCGATGACTTTAAATTCCCGTTCGATATCCCCTGGCTGCATACGAATGTCTTCCTTGAGGTCAATTTGCAGACAGATATGGGAATTGCCTTCCTTTTTAGCATGGACATAACACAAATCCTGACCAATGAATCGCCTCACTTGGTCTCCACGAACGTAGGCAATCTGTAGTAACTTCAAGAGAAGATGCAAATCCAGATGATCAAAAGGAACCTCTTTACTAGATAAGGGAGCAATGGAGAGAAACTCAACCTTGATGGTAGCAGGAGTTGCATCACGTGGGTAGAGTGCATAGACAACCCACTTTGGGATCCCGCCATCTAGTCGGTCATATTTAAATGCTTTATAGGGACAGTCCAACTGATCCCGAAGACTGTTATGCATTTGTCCATACGCATTGGAATCCTTTTTGGCCTTCCAGTGTAGATCAACAGGTAACTCGTATCGAATGAGTCTGTAATGAGCTTCCAAACGGCGAAAGTCGATCGGCTCGGAAACTATGAGTGTTGTCGTTGGTGTTATGCGTGTCATAGCTCTTCCCTAGTATAATGATACACAGTTACAATACAGAACTGAGGTCATGAAGCAAATATATAAACGCCTGATGATAGGCATTTGGAATACGACGTTGTAAAGCACCTTGGATGACCACGATCGATGACTCAGCAAAGCTCACTTGCCGAAAGTCACAGTCATAGTAGCCATGGGGACGTGGTTGACTAGTAACCAAGTTAAGGTAAATGAGTTTGACAGGTGTACCATGATAGGCACGGAGTTTGCCCACCTTGAGACGGGCACTATCAGCGAAGTGTTCTTCATTA
>DASYAN010000539.1:0-13758 GCA_036501345.1 Ktedonobacteraceae bacterium | reverse complement strand
GTTTTCGGTGGTCCGCAAGAAGCCAACACTACCTCAACTTGTTTCAACTTGACTCAGATCTTTGCCTCTCAGTTCCCGTTCTCTCCTTTTCACAGAACTTCTTCCGCTGTTCTGGTAGAGCCGTTTGTCCAAACGTCAAATTATGAAGAGAGAATATACAACTCCCGATATCTCAGGAGCTTGTTCTGTTATAAAAAGAGGAAAATGTCTGTGGACCAATATTTGTCTGATAGTACTGCTCGTGATTGCACTCACTGCATGTGGGGGGACAGCAACAGGTGTTTCCAATGTAGTCCATCTGGGCGCAACCAATTTCAAGCAGCAGGCAATTACGATCAAGAAAGGTGAAAGGGTCACGCTGGTCAATGATAGTGCTGTTACCCATATCATTGAAAATGGAACGTGGGAACAAGGGAGCAATGGGAGTGTCTACCAAGCAAAATCATACCGAGAACCAGGAGCCCCGAAAGTCGATGTCCAAGTAGCAGGCAATACCAGTCAGACCATCGGACCATTTCAGACAGTGGGCGTATTTCACCTGTATTGCGTTGTCCATCCAGGAATGAATCTCACGGTGATCGTGCGTTAACCGGATTCCTGCTCATGCCTTTGCTCTTTTCTGAGGTTTCTTGAGTTGGGAACTATACACCTTAGGGTGAAAAAATAGGGATTGATCCTGATGGACAATGCTATTGAGATATCATAGCCCATGCTATGGACCTGACAATGCTCCACATGCTTTTCAAGAGACCTCTCTTCAAATAGATTGCGAAGAAAAAGGATGTGAGCTACTCTGTCATGTCCTTTCGCTGCGGTATTTTGCTCTGTGTTGCTCTGCTGGGAGCATTCGCTGGAACATTGGCACCACCTCCAGCCGCGACGAAAACGGGTCAATTCTGCGGTTCATTCCTTGTTCATCCGAATGCACGTTGGTAATAACCTGACGGATACGACCTTGATCAAGAGAGATCATCGCAGGAGCGTGTCGTTGTGTCACTTTCTTTTTTTCTCCCACGTATTACTATTATGGAAAAAGCTTGGTATGCTGAGTTCTCATGCGATTGACTCATAGGAAGTTACGTGTCTCTTGTTCTCTATTCGATTTGCTTGAGAGCAAGCAGGGATACGAGAAAGGTTCATGACTATGGCGTCTTCTGTGAACCCTTCTACTCGAAGGGAAACCAACCTTGTGGCGGCTCAAACCGAGGTGCCAAAACAAGCACCTCCCTGTCCTATCTGCCATAAAACAGACCAGGTCAGAACCTTGCAGGCGGCCTTTGATCTAGGCATTGAGCGCATTGCCCCTCCAGCCATGCCTGCCAGCAATGCCCACATGATGCCCTGGATCGTGGCAGGCTTCTTCATCTATCTTGCTGGCAATTTTTACCTGCTTATTGAACTAGCGGCCAATTCCCAGAACAGGTGGCCGATGGTGGTGCAGATCCTCTCATTTGTAATCAATTTTCTCGCATTGATCGTCGGGTTGGTGCTCTCCTACATAGCTATCCTGCGTACCGTGCGAGGCGACCGCGAGGCGGCGGCGCGTTACCCGACTTGGGACCGCGCGATGACCAACTGGAGCCGCCTGTATTACTGCCTGCGGGATAGGGCTGTCATCGATCCACAGCAGCAGCGAGTGCTCTCGGATGCTGAGCTGCGATCACTCATGAGGACGAATGATCAAGAGCCGCGAGAACAGAATGAACTCCTCACCCATGGTGATATCCACATGCCAGCTGCAGATATCTCGCCTTCAGATGAGAAACCCCAATGATGCTGGCGGTCAGAGGTGTACCCCGTCATTGTCCTCATCTTTACTACCGATTTGAAGGAAGGCTAAAATTGTTCCGCGAGACAATTGCTCTGACAGTAGAGAAACACTTGTTTTCTCCTATTCGTGATGAAAGAAAAGCGTATTTGACGCTCGTTTAATTCAGCGTTCACGAGGAGAAGTGCATGTCATGTCTCATTCAGGCCAATCACCAACCGAGCGCAGATCTCGCCATGTGGGGCTATATCTTGTCATAGCAAGTGCCATCGACCCCGAATTCAACACACCAGCCAATGGGGTCGGTTTTGCAATCCCTTCCAACAGAGTCCAGTTTATTGCGCCACAACTCATCAACTCAGGAAAGGTGGTTCATTCTGGCCGAGCAAGCCTGGGAGCACAAGTGATTACGGTCAATCCCACGATGGCTGCACAAAATCAGCTTCCCGTCGATCATGACGCACTCGTTGTTGGAGTACCTGCTCATAGCCCAGCGGAGCAGGCAGGCCTTCACGTGGATGATATTATCGTTCAGGTTGATACCACCCCTGTAGAGAGTGCACAACAGTTACAAGATCTTCTCCTCCAAAAAGATGTTGGTCAAATGGTCTCCTTGAAGATTTACCGGGGTAAGCAGCAATTGACGGTCAAGGTCAAACTGGCAGAGTTACAGGTGCCATCATATTTCTTCCTCTCTTCAGGCTGATCATATCATTCATGCTGCAACTTGTGAACTGGAGCAGACCATCAACCGTCTCTTTCCTGAGCCGTTGGAGCACAACAGACCATCTCCCCAATCTCAAAACATCAGCCAAGATCATGCAAAAGATTTGCTGCAATGTACCTCTCCGATCGTTGCTCCGAAGAGTGGCTATCTGCAGAGTATTGAGATAGACCAACTGCTCAAGCTAGCAACAAGATACGATTTGCTGCTTCATCTTGATCATCTTCCAGGTGATTTTGTCATACAAGGAGAGCTGTTAGTGCTCGTGTCTTCTCATGGCTCTCTTGAAAACAACAGAGGCAAAAAAATACGCAAAACTTGTACAATCGGCATGCGGCGCACACCAGCTCAGGATGTGCGGTTTGCGATTGATCAAGTTGTTGAAGTGGCTGTACGAGCAGTTTCTTCTGCTATCAATGATCCGTTCACAGCCATCACGTGTCTTGATTGGCTGGGGATGGCTCTGTGTCACCTGGACAAAAGGAATCTGCCATCTCTTGCTCTTTACGACCAAGAGAAGCATGTGCGCGTGATTACCCGACCTCTCACCTTCGAAGACATTACGGATGTGGCTTTCAACAAGATACGCTATGCGAGCCAAACCAATGTCGCCGTTATCATCCACCTTTTAGAGACCATTGGTTTAGTCGCAGCCCAGACCAAAACCAGGGAATTGCGATCAGCTCTCTTGCGCCATGCCAACCTCGTTGCCGTTGACTGTCTGCAAGGCCAGTCTGACCAATCTGGTCAGCAAGCAATCACATTGCACTATCAAGCCGTCATGGAGCAACTTTCTTCCGATAGCACATAAAACCCTATATTTTCTGATGATGAGATCCCGTCCTTGCATCTTGCTCGAGATGGATTGGTGGAAAGCCTACGATATCAAAGGTTGGCGAGGCAATGCCGATCCTTGCCTGATCAAATGTTTCAAGGATGTCACGGCTGATAGCGTCTTTGATCTCGCGCATGGCATGTTCTCTCACCACGAAGCGGGCTCTTCAAGAGAGACACGTACCACTCTTGAGAATCGTTACGGAGGCGAGGAGACCCCGTTTTTTAAGTTGACTATCGGCCCAGAAATGTGCTATACTCGTGGCAAGAGATCTGTCTCCATCTTACCAGGAAGAGGGAACCATGCCCAAGATTGTCGATGAACAGATGCGTGAAGCAACTAGGCAGCATATTCTGCGTGAGGCGGCCCGTGAATTTGCCCGTTTGGGATTTGATCAAGCCAATATCAATGTGATTGCAGAACAAGCAGGCATTGGCAAAGGAACCATTTACCTCTATTTTCACAATAAGCGGGATGTCTTTGTGGAGATGCTACGTTCCATTGCTCAGACGCAACTGGCAACGATTCGAAGCACTCTTGTGACCAAAGGAACATTGCAACAACGGCTCGAACGGCTTTTTCTGGCTTTTGCACATCTGGCTCAAGACAATAGCGATAGTTTCAATGTGTATATGAGTGCCCTCTATGGAGTCAATCGTGCCTTTCAAGATGAAGCCACCAAGCTGTTGCGTGATTATCTGGCCGTGATTGCTCTCGTCCTGCAAGAAAGTCAGGTTACTGGGGAAATCCAACCCTGCAATATCGAGGCGGCTACCCTCCTTGTCCTGTCGCTGACCGAGTCCTATGTCCATTCGGCTCGTGTTCTGGGATGGTCCCAGCAACAGATCTCACGGCAAGCTTCGGTGGTTGCACGTCAGATTCTCGAGGGGATTGGGGCAGACTATTGCTAATCCTGCCTCTCTCTTTTTCGCTTGTTATTGGATGACTATCCACTCATTACCAGAAGCATATGCAAGGAGTTCATCTATGAAACGTGGTGTTTGGTCCCCATTGCCACTGCGTCGGTTCATTGGCAATTTTGAGAGTCCACGATACATTCTCAAATGGCTGTTCATCAGCACGCTCATTGGCATTGTTGCAGGTATTGGTGCCATTGCCTTTTATGCGGCCATTCAATTTGCCACTGGTGCCTTCCTCACAGGATTGGTGGGCTATCAGCCACCAGAGCCAGCGGGAGAAGGGCACCCCGTCATCATGTCTTTTTGGGCTGCAGCTCATCCCTGGCTTTTACCTCTGGTCACCACATTAGGAGGATTGGTTGCAGGGATCATCGTCTTCAGCTTGGCACCAGAGGCTGAGGGTCATGGGACTGATGCAGCCATTGCTGCCTTTCATCAAGGCAAATCTATCCGAGCGCGTATCCCCTTGATCAAGTTAGTGGCCTCTGCCATCACCATTGGAACTGGTGGATCTGCTGGCCGTGAGGGACCTGCTGCTCAGATCAGCGCTGGTTTTGGCTCGATTTTGGCGAACCTGTTGCGTTTAGACACCCAGGATCGGCGTATTGCTCTGGCCACAGGCATTGGAGCAGGCATTGGAGCGATCTTCCGCGCCCCTCTGGGAGGAGCCATCCTGGCTGCCGAAATTCTTTATACGAGTGATTTGGAAGTCGAGGCCATCATTCCAGCCCTGATTGCCTCCATCGTTGGCTACAGTATTTTTGGGCTCTGGTCAGGCTGGGATCCCATTTTTACCCCCCCAGCCAATCTGGCGTTCACCTCGCCGCCGCAATTACTCTACTATGTGATCTTAGGGATTCTGTGTGGTCTGCTCGGGTCACTGTATGCGCATGGCTTTTATGGGATCACGCATCTCTTTCATCACTTACGCTTGCCTAATTGGATCAAACCGGCCATTGGTGGACTGCTCGTTGGATTGATTGGCCTGCTCGTGCCACAGGCATTAGGCATGGGCTATGGCTGGGTTCAAGTGAGTATGGGATCAGGGCTGCTCTCCTTGCCCTTGTGGGTGATTATTTTGCTGCCATTTGCCAAGATCCTCACGACGGGCCTTTCTATCGGATCAGGAGGCTCGGGTGGCATCTTTGGACCTGGCATGGTGATTGGGGGGATGACTGGAGCTTTACTCTGGCGGCTTTGCTATCATGTGCTGCCAGGTCTTCCGGCAACGCCTGGACCCTTTGTGATTGTAGGGATGATGGCCTTATTTGGGGGTGTGGCTCATGCTCCATTAGCGGTGATGCTCATGGTCGCCGAGATGACGGGCAACCTTTCTCTGCTTGCTCCTGCTATGATTGCCGTTAGCCTTGCCTATCTGATTGTTGGCAAAACGACGATTTATCGCAGTCAGCTTGAGAGCCGGGCCGATTCACCAGCCCATCGCTTCCAGTTCACGTTCCCCCTGCTCTCAACGCTTCTGGTTCGACAGGCCATGGTTCCTGTTTCTGTGCAGTTACGAGAGAACCAGACCGTGGCAGAGGCTGCTCGCCTTTTTGCAGAGCACGATCTGCGTGGGGCACCAGTTCTCTCTGAAGAGCAGATGCTGCAGGGAGTGTTGACGCAGACCGATATTGATCGTGTTCCAAGCACAGAACGAGACCTGCATCAGGTGGAAGGGACCATGAAGCGCCATGCTCTGGTGATCCATGCCCATGAGGCCTTGGATGAAGCCCTCGAAGAACTGACGACGAACCGTGTGAGTTGGGCACCCGTGGTAGAAGAGGCCAAGACTCTGACACAGGATCATCGGGTGATCGGGGTGGTCTCCATTCCTCAGATGGTGCGGCTCTACCGGGAAACCCTGGTGAAGGACTCACGGCGTCTGCGAGGATTGGGCGAAGGAACGGTCATGCGTGAAGTCAAAGTTGAACCACAGATGCGATTAGCAGGGCGCAGTCTCAGTGATACCAAGCTACCAGCAGGCTGCTTTGTGGTCTCACTTCGACGTGATAATGAAGTGCTCTTTCCCCATAAAAGCATTGTCATTGAGCCGGGTGATACCATCACCCTCTTTCTCAGCCCACAAGGTGAGGCACAATGGCAAGCTCTTCTGAAGGATCCAGCAGAAGATGATCATTCGTCTTCTTCGCTCGTCAGAGAAACCGTCGAAGAAATATGATGGAGAGAAGAAAACGAACAGGACAGAGTCTGGAGGATATAACACCGAGTGCGCCATGTCTTTCTAGGAACGACGGATCTACCAAAGAAAAGAGAAAATGCGGCTCATTTCTGTTACAGAAGGAGTAACACCTATTTTGCAATTTCTGAAGGAAATAGCAGTGAAATACCATCATTTAGAGGAAAAGCCTCATGGCGATCTATCGAGAACATGAAGTGGAAGAACTCAAGAGAGTAGCCCAAGAGAAAGGGTATTCAGTTGAGGTAAAGCCAGAAGCCATTTTCTTAACCCCTCGTCATCCTGAATGGCCTATGGCTTCCTTCCCAATTGATGAAATAGCCATGGCGATCGAGTGGCTCAAATTATGGGTGTAGTGGTCATTCATCGGTCGTGCGACTCTTGAAGAGCGCATGGTGCTCAGTGAAGAGAGAACAAGAAAGGGAAGACAAACGGTGAGTATGCAACTTGAGATCCCGCAACGAGGCATGATTGAACTGCAACACGCAGTCTTTGATATCTATGGAACACTTGCTGTGGATGGCGTCGCTGTACCAGGAGTTGCAGAGCGCTTACAAGCTCTATCCAGCCAGCTCACTATTCATCTGTTGACTGCTGGTATCGATAACAGGCGATCAGAGTTAGAACAAACAATTGGTTTTCCGTTCCACATCATGTATAGCGGTGATGAGAAGATGCGCTATGTCCAGCAACTTGGACCAGCAAATGTGATCGCCTTCGGCAATGGAGTGGGTGACAGCAGTATGCTTCGATTAGCCTCTATCGGCGTCGCTGTCTTGACTCCCGAGGGGACAGCCCGGCATGTAGGGCAAGCAGCTGACGTCGTCGTCTATGGCCCGATCAATGCTCTGGATCTTCTCTTCCATCCAACGCGTTTGATTGCTACCTTGCGCGGCTAGTCCAAGGCAAACGATGCAAACCTCTGGATCTGGAGTGAAACAGTCCAAGGCAAACGGTGTTAGATTCCCTCCTGAGATGACGACCATACGCATGCCAAATGAGACAATCCAGGAAGCCATAGATTACGTTCTTTCTATATTTTCTTGCATCCCCTGGTATGCTAAATTAAGAAGCATTCTTTAAACACTTTTAGTATGCCTCTGGTATGCTAACAAGGAAGAAGTATTAGAAAAGGAACAGAATATGCTATGAAGTTTATTCATCTATTGCTGTCTCATCGAGCACCAATGACATCAATGAGCATGCAACGGAGCAAAGAGCCGAGAAGATTTTTCCTCTTGATTGCCATACTGTTGGCTCTGATCCTTGCAGGATGCAATGGTCTTGCAGGAGGAGACACCCAATCACAACCACTGAAAGTGAATTTCTTTGGCACAGCTGCCAATCACGTTCATTCTTTGATCGCACTTCCCAACCATGTGCTGGTCCTGGCGACCCACTATGGGCTCTTCCGTTCTGCCGATAGCGGCCAGCACTGGACGCTTGTTGCCGCTGGACCTGATCAAGGTATGATGACGAACTGGCTTGCGGCCAGTCCCCTTGATTACCACCGTTTGTACGTCATGACCTTTCCGGCTGTCGCCAATCATACAGGCGTTTTGGGTTTGTATACCAGCGCAGACCAGGGGCACACATGGAAAGTGACAATGACCTCGGCACAACTAGGAAACAACAATTTCATTGTCCAACCTGGCAATACATCTCCTGATCAGGTCTATGTCTATGTGAATGTCTTGGGAACTCATGGCCTCAAGGTCAGCAACGATGCAGGTCAGCACTTTGCAACGCTCGGCACATTGCCTTTCGCAAGTATTGAGGGTCTACTCGCTCTCCCTGGAGTACCAGGCACACTGCTGGTGTACGGATATGAAGGCATCGCTCGCAGTACTGACAGTGGCATGCATTGGAACATTCTTGCCGGGATGAGTCAGCATGCCGTCTTCGGTATGACGACAGGTGGTCCTCATTCACCTCTTTATGCAACGGGAGATGAGGGAATTTATGCGTCGCAAGATGGAGGAAAGAGCTTCGCTCTGATCTCTTCAGGGACCTCGTATGCCGCACTGACTGCATCGGCTATCGATCCCCAATTGCTCTATGGAAAAACCTCACGTACCATCTTTTGCAGTACAGATGGAGGTCACAGCTGGAAGGCTCTCCCACCAACGACAGGCAGTCATGGGACACCGTATACCCTGGCAACTGATCCAGTCAATCCAGCACGACTCTATCTGGCACTCTCTTATCCAACAGAAGTCTATCGCTACGATCAGGACAGTGGGAACCGTGAGCAATGGACATCATTGACGCCGAATGTGGATCAATAGGGAGAGGAACCATGAACATATTTCTACGCCAATCTTGCTGGTTCATCATCACAATACTGAGCTGTTTGTGCCTCTTCTTCCCGACTCCCATGGTTGCTCATGCAGATGGTGGCGCACCGAATCGAGCGTATGTTGCCGGGGCGGCAAAAGGGATAGGGATCATTGATATCTCACAGCAAAAAGTCACTGACCACATGGCTGTGGCTGGTGATCCACACACCATTCTTTTGAGCTTGGATGGTAATTACCTTTATACGACAGAGCCTCAATTGCATCGTGTTGCCATCATTCTGGCAGGAACAGGCCAGCTCTTCTGCGCAGCCACCGTGCCAGGACATCCAACCCTGCTTGCGATAGATCCCAATGCCAACATGCTGTTTGCAGCCAGTAATGACGCCTCCAGTGTCGCGGCAATTGATCCTGAGAACTGCCATGTCAAACACACCTTCCAGTTGGACCACCCGGTTTACGGACTGGGTGGTCCAACTGCTGGCACATCACTCGACCGTGGGGACCAGCTCTGGGTCGCCGACTCCACGGCATTGACGGTCTTTGACGAGAGCAAGGGAACACAGATCCAACAGATCCCGATTCCCGAGGGGCCCCGTTTTCTTTCCATTCCGCCTGGATCGGCTGTGTATGTGACAACCCAGCATGGTAGTGTTATTACCGTCGATCTCAACACCTCTAAAGTAGCGACGTTGATCTCCGGTGGCAGTTATAGCTCGATGGACTTTGATGAAAACACGGGAGAAATCTATGTGCCCGATCAGAAGAACCATCAATTGGTGGTGCTTGAACCAGTCAATGCAGATTTTGCCTTGCCCCCCGAGCCAGGTCGCATCATTCGGCTCCAGGCTGCTCCCACATCAGTTGCCGTCACCAGTGACGGGCAATTGGCCTTTGTGGCACTGCAAGGTGGCAAGGTTGCGATGCTTGACATCCCAGCACACCAGATTACCAAGACTTTTGATGTGGGCGGGAACCCGCACTTTATTATCACGGGTCTCAATCCTCCTGTGTTTTCTGCGACTCCACAGCAGGCCCATATCCTGCAAACGGTGGTCACGGTGGCCGCATATGTCATCGTTGCTGTCTTACTCGTGGTTCCACTTATTCTGTTCAGACGGTATGTCAAAGCTCGCCGTGACAATGAGAGAGATGAGGAGCATCAACCCTCTCATGAGGAAGACGGAGATACGGTGAAGGTGCAGTCAGAAATGGGACACCGGGAAGGTGAATGATCAGAGAAAGAGAAACTGTTTTGCTTATCTACTTCTGGCGCAAACAAACGGGATGGTGGGATTCGTTGGAGAACCACGAAGCTCCTGACCGCTCAGGTGATGTTCCACTGTCTTTGCGCTCGATTGGCATTGTCGTGCTGGCTGTTGTTATCGGGGCAGCAAGTGCTTGTATTGTTGTGCCTCTTTTGCAGCTTATTGGATTGATTACAAACCTGACATTTTATCACCACTGGGATGTGACTCTTGTTTCTCCGGCGAAGAATACGCTGGGTCTGACTGTTGTTCTGGTTCCTGTCGTTGGCTCCTTGGCTGTCGGCCTCCTGGCTCGCTATGGCTCAGAACGCATCCGGGGTCATGGGATTCCCGAGGCATTGAATGCCACTCTTACCAATGAGAGCCATATCGGACCCAAAGTGGCTCTGCTCAAGTCGGTGGCCTCTGCGATCGCGATTGGGACAGGGAGCCCCTTTGGAGCTGGAGAACCCGTGATGATCACTGGTGGGGCATTCGGGGCAATAGTTGCACAATGCTTCCACCTGACGAGTACCGAACGCAGAGTGCTCTTGGCCGCAGGCGTGGCTGGTGGGATGGCAGCCATCTTTCATACCCCGATCGCAGCGACACTCCTCGCCATGGAACTGGTGCTCCTTGAGTGGAAAGCACAGAATCTCGCCCCCCTGGCGCTGGCGAGTGTCACCGCGACCGTCGTGCGGTCTTATTTGCCGGTGTCTGGGATGGATCCAGGTGTCCTCTTTACCACACCGTTGCATACACCTGTCTGGAATGCAGGAGTTCTGTTCGCATGCATCCTGGGAGGAGTTCTGGCTGGCCTCTTGGCTGCACTGCTGACTGTTGCCGTGTATGGGTGTGAGCATCTCTTCCACAAACTGCCCATTCATTGGATGTGGTGGCCAGTAATTGGCGGGGCTGTTATTGGCCTTGGGGGGATCATCTCTCCGCCAGTGCTTGGTGTTGGCTATGATCTTATTCACCAGATGCTTCTAGGAAATGTTCCCCTGCAGATGCTTGTGGGACTGTTGATCGTGAAGTCGATCATCTGGGCCATCTCGCTGAGTTCTGGCACCTCTGGAGGCATTCTGGCACCATTACTGCTGATTGGTGGGGCTCTTGGGGGTGTGGAGGATCTCTTCCTGCCTCATGTTTTCCCCGGCTTCTGGCCGCTTCTGAGCATGACGGCGGTGCTAGGTGCAGCTACCGGTTGTCCATTTACTTGCATCATTTTTGCCGTTGAACTCACCCATAATTTTGCTGCATCTCTGCCACTGGTGCTGGTCACGCTTGTCGCCTATGTTCTCGTCGTGTTGGTCATGCCTCACTCAATTCTGCCTGAAAAGGTGAACCAACGTGGCTTGCATATCAGAGTAGCGTATCGCTTGCTCAGGATTGAGAAAAGGGAAAGCGAGAAGAGGTCTCCTGGGATTGGGAACCATAGGCCTTAGGGTGAAAAATAGGGATTCATCCTCATAGACAAGCCTCTTGAGATGTCATAGCCTATCCTTTGTACCTGACTATTCTACACGTTCTTTTCTCAGGAACCTCTCTCAAGCGGGCAGTGAAGGAAAAGGAGAGGAAGCACTCCGTCATATCCTCTCACCTATGAAATGGTTTGGCGGAATAGCTCTCTAATACATGTAGAAAAATCAGATTATTGTAGAAGAGATGAAATGATAGGAATATGTTTCTTGTAACTCACGGTTCGCTGATTCGAGGAGACAGTTAGACAGAAAGGTGGTAAACTGAGAGCAAGGGCAGTCCGTGGGAGGAGAACGGAGAGGGGTGAGCGGAGATTTCCCATTCTATGCATAGCAAGGAGAGAGACAAGAATGGAGAAAGAAAGTAGCCAAGACCTCACAATAGAGACGGAACGAGTAGATGACCTGCCAGTGCTATTTGCCCAAATGAAGAAGATGGGGGTGGCAAAGCTGCTGGATGAGCATTTCGTGATGCATGGGAACTGGGGCGGAGTAAGCTTCGGAACGGTCGTAGTAGGTTGGCTCAGTCACATCCTCTCGCAAGGCAATCACAAGCTCAATCATGTGGAACCTTGGGCAGAAGAGCATCTCGGCATTGTGCAGAGTTGTCTGGACGAGCATGCACGTGCCCTAGACTGGAGTGATGATCATCTGGCACGAGTGCTGGATTATCTGGGATGTGACGAGCATTGGGATGCATTTGAGGCAGATTTAAGTAAGCACTTACTGAGAGTCTATAATTTAGATCCAAAGATAGTACGTTTGGACAGTACAACGAGCAGTAGTTATGCCCAAATCACCCCCGATGGTCTGTTCCAACTGGGTCATAGCAAGGATCATCGACCGGACTTGCCCCAGTTCAAGGTGCAACTGTCGGCCCTTGATCCAATAGGGCTACCCGTGACAAACACGATGGTATCGGGAGAACGAGCCGATGATGGATTGTACGTGCCAGAGATCAAGAAAGTCCAGGATGTGGTGGGTCGGCATGGTCTGCTCTACATCGGAGATGGCAAAATGGCCGCCTTGGCCACACGAGCCTACGTAGCCAGAAGCAAAGATTACTACGCGTGTCCGTTGTCGGCTGTGCAACTGAATGCCGAGCAGGTGAGAGTCTTGCTGCAACCAGTTTGGGAAGGCACGCAGGACCTCAAAGCGATTGAGCGGACCACTGCCAAGGGAGAAAAGGAAGTGATTGCCCGGGGTTTCGAAAAGCAGCGAAGCCAACAGATCACAGGAGAGGATGCCTACTCGTGGCAGGAACGTCTGCTGATCGTGTGCTCCCTCAAACTGGCAGCTACGCAAGAAAGAGGGCTGCGAGAGCGGATCGCCAAGGCCCAGACGGAGGTGCAAGCCCTGGGTGAACGTGGACGAGGCAAACGGTGCTTCCGGGATCAAGAGGAGTTGCAAAAAGCGGCACAAGCCATTGTGCGTCGGCATCGTGTGGAGGGCCTGCTCATGCTCTCCTATCACGAGCAGGTGCACGAGCGAGCCATGCGACGCTATAGAGATCGTGAAGCAGGTGTTACCATCGAGCGTGAGGTGTATGTAGAAGTGGGGGTCGATGAAGACGCATTGGCTCAGGCCATCCAACAGTTGGGGTGGCAGGTATATGCCACCAATGCTCCAGCCGAGCAGTTCAGCCTGAGCCAAGTGGTTCTGGCCTATCGAAGTGAATATCTCATTGAGCACGATTTTGGGCGGCTCAAAGGAGTGCCATTGTCCTTGCGACCGCTGTATCTGGCCTCTCCACGCCGTGTGAAAGGACTCTTACGCTTGTTAACGATTGGGTTGCGCGTCTTGATTTTGTTGGAGTTTGAAGTACGTCAAAAACTGGCCGCACGGAGCAGCAAACTGGCAGGCCTGTATGCTGGGCAAGCCACACGAGCAACAGCTCGTCCAACCGCCGAGAAGCTGTTGGGTGCTTTTGATGGCATCACGCTGACCAGAGTTGAGCAAAGCACTCAGAAGTATTCGCACGTGACACCTTTATCACCGTTACAACAATCTATTCTTGCATTGCTCGATTTGCCATCAGATCTCTTTGCGAAAGTCGCCGCCGATTCTCGAAAATTTGCTCATTCTCGTTAGGATCTATGAGTATCATTTGCACTATTTAAAAGTGACATATGCACAAAGAGCACTGTTTGTTCACTCTGTCGAGAGTATTCCAGCTCGGGGGATGATGCTCTTTGTCGAAAGAGCGGGAGTTGTTGCTTGATCCCCTCTCCATGCTTGGGAATCAAGCCATTCTTTCCAACTCGTTTTTCGAATCAGCGAACCGTGAGT
>DASYAN010000538.1:0-11043 GCA_036501345.1 Ktedonobacteraceae bacterium | reverse complement strand
TGGCTTAAAGTTCTTTTGGGAAATGCTGGTAATCAGCAGGGCGCAGACCAAGTAGAGTACTCCAACAATGATATATAATTGCAAAATGGCGTCGATGGTGATATGAAAAATCGTAACCGTTGGTAAGACACTGAGTATGATCGGCGCAAAGATGACGAAGCCAAGTGCCTGTGAGAGCATGAAGGTGATATTGAAGAGTGAAAGTGCTGGCATTAATTCCTCATCACTTACCAGCATAGGAATGGTAGACCCTTCGGCTGGCGTGAAAAATTGCCCGATCGATGCAATGATAAAGGTGAGCAGATAGATCGGGAGTAGAGCCTCGCGGTTGATGAGTAGTGCCAACACAAAAAGAAATGTTGCGATGGCTCTTAGACAGTTGCTAATCCACAATACACGCCGTTTGTTCAGACGGTCTACAAAGACACCAGCTGGTGCACCCAGCAAAACTGCTGGTAAGCTAAAGCTGATAATAGCAAGACCAAGTAGGGTCGTTGAGTGTGTTGTGTTTTCTATCAGGATCAATAGCGCATAGTTCGAGGCGTTAAGAATCGTCATAGAGATCAGTTGAGCGAGCCAGAGACGCAAAAAATTCCTCTTCTTGAGTAGTGTCAGAAAGCCTTCGCTCTGCCGTGCTAGAGCCATAGGAGTAATTCCCATTTTATCAAGTTCTTTTTCTCCTTCCGATCAAAAAATTGTACTTATGTATATATAGTTGCTGATCAATGGACACGTGTTCCACAAACCAGCGTTCGGAGGGGAACGACAATCCTCTCAGGATGCACTACGAGAGATGCAAGCACCTCATTCACATCCTCTACCCCATTGCTCCAAAAAACGTTTGGGGATGCTTTTCGCATGATGTTGTAACTTCCGTTGACATCAGCATTGATTTTGCGCCCATTTGCTGCTTTGTACATGCCACGCTTAACACGCCTTCCACTGAAAACGGGCTCGCTCGCGACTTTGCCATAGGTTGGTATCGGATCAAGATCGAGAAAGCTTGCCTTGCTGGTATAGCTTTCTTCTTGGAGAATGACCTGTATCCCTACCAGCCTCGCCTTGTAGCAGAGCATGTCGATAAAACGAGCATGAGGCAACTGAACAAAGTGCTGTTTATCTTTCTTATGCATCGTTGGGTCCTGCTTCCAGCAGGGATTTTTCCCAATGATGAGCGTGCCTATTCCCTCTGCAACCAACACATCAATCAGACGTTTGCTGGTTGTATGCATATAGTGGTCAATGCGTCTCGTTCGCTTGTTGGTAATGTTCTCAAGTTGACGTGAGGCAGGGTGGTTCGTGCTCATCTTCTTCTGAAAACGCTCTCGTTGCTTATTGTAGAATTGGTTGATGCTCTTGATCGGTCCCCCGTTAACAATGCGTGGGATGAAGCCACTCTTGTTTGATGTTAGGGCCACAAGATTGTTGACGCCAATATCTACTGCAGCCATAAAAGCAGGATTGACTTCTGCTTGGACTTCCTCTTGCTCATAGACTACCTCTATCACATAGTGCCCGTTACGAGGCACTATGCGTACCTGATCAATGTGCTTCCGTTTGGTTTTGATCTCAATTGGGAGTCCTGATGGTTTGATGACTCCCTTTTTAAATTTTTTCAAACTAATTGCTTGAATTGTGTAGACAAGCACATTCCTCCCGTGTGTCTTGTCTTTATATCCGGGTAATGTGGGACACCCTAGAAACTTGGATGGATCTTCCCTATAGGCTTCTAGAGCAGCAAAGAAGGATTTCCAGTTCTTGTCCAGAAGCTTCAAAACCTGCTGAGAGACTTTGCTGGGGAGCGCCCTATATGCCTCATGCCTCTGCATACTCTTATCCATCTGGTTGTAGTACAAGTACTTTCCTTGATGGATGAAGGATTGCCTGATCTCATAAAGCGCTGCATTATAGAGGTTCTTTGAGGCAAATGCAGCTTTGTCTATGGCAGCATAGCGTGAGTCAGTCTTGCTAATCACATGCTGCTCAACTAATTGCATCTACGTCTCCCTTTACTTCCAATTGCTCTACGATTTGCTCGGTTTTGCGTTTCGCTCTTCTTTGTCCGTAGAGCCTTGCGCAAAAGCTATACGAATTTCCAACTGCTTTGGCTGTGTTTGATTGGTGACCATACCTGTACTGTGGCTATTCCTCCTCGAACAGGTCCTTTGCTTTCTGGACCCTTGGAAGTACTTGTTTAATCCTGCGTTCAACTTCAGAGCGTGGAAGTAATACGCGACGTCCACACTTTTCGCAACGGAGACCGATGTCGGCTCCCAATCGAACAACTTCCCAATCAAAATTGCCGCACGGATGCTGTTTGCGCAAGCGCAAACGATCTCCTAATTCAAACTGCATAGGCTGTTGCATAGATATTTAGCCTTTTGTCCTTTACAAGCTGGGCTTGTTTCCTCGATAGAGACCATGCTCTATAATATAGTTTTCAACGGTTTCCGGGGTCTGGTACTTGATAGGTCTGCCTTCAGCAACGCGGCGGCGGAGATCGGTGGAAGAGATAGCTAGTTGTGGCGCAGGTACCACCATCAAGCGTTGCGTGATTCCCGGTAAGCGAGTTTCTAATTCTTTATTATATCCTATATCTTCCTCATAGCCAGGGCGTCTGACAGCAACAAGGCCTGTCAATTGGGCCAGAATATCTGCGGATTTGTACCAAGTATGAAATTCCTCCAGGCTATCCCAGCCAATCACAAAAAAGAGTTCTGTGTCTGGCCCCCATTGATCATGCAGGATACGCAGTGTATCGACTAGATAGGATGGTCCCTGGCGATCTATTTCCACCTGCGAGAGCGAGAAATGTGGGTTTGAAGCGATCGCTAGTTGAACCATAGCTAGCCGATGATGGGACTGTGTACACTCCTGTTCTCGTTTGTGGGGAGGTTGTCCTGCGGGAATAAAGACTATTTCCGTGAGATTGAGGGCGGCATGTACCTCTTCCGCGACTACCAGATGAGCATAATGGATAGGATCAAATGTCCCACCTATAAGGCCTATACGCCGCGTTTCTGGTAGCCGCTTATATTTTTCCAACGTTTGTTTGTTTCCTTTATCTAGGCCATCCCAACTGGTTCACGAATCGCCAATTCTGCATTTGGTAAGAGTGTGTGTAAGGCGTACATCGCGTCTGATATATCTATTGCTTGGCTGCTGGTAACCCAGAAGTGTGCGAGCAGTGTCACTTTTTCTTCTTTCAGGCTAGTAAATAGGACGATAGGCTCAGGTTTTTGAATAATCGCCTCAAGATCTCTAAGTGTATGACCAATCTGATGAGCAGTCTCTTGCGGCACAAAGTCGGCTACTGGTACTGTGACTGAGATAGTAGCTCGCCTCTCCTCGAAATACGTATTGTTAATGACTGTACTACTAAAGACGATGGCATTTGGGATACTCACTTCTTCGCCACTTGTAAGACGTAATCTCGTCGCTCTTAATTCTACATTCTGTACCTTACCAATGTAAACTGTTGGCGCAATAGTAATGCTGATCTGGTCACCAATGAAGAAGGGTCGTGAGAGTAACAGGTAGAAACCTGCAACCAGATCTTTTAGAATATCCTGGAAGGCAACAGTAATCACAACAGTGACAACACCAATGGCTGCGACAGGAATACCAACAGGAATTTGCCAGATGGCAAGAATGCAGAAGCTGGTAATGATCAGCACAATGATGTAGACGGTGCGTGCCAGCAGTGTCTGGGTATTGATATTGAGCCGATGCTCACCCAAGCCACGGATGGTCAGTTTTTTCATTGTGCGTGCAAAGCCTATGCTCAATGCAATCATGATCACAGTTTCTATAAAGTTCGACCCTATAGAGTAGATATCAATGTTATGAGCTTTTAGATCGTCGATCAATGAAATTAGGTTGCTCCAGATGGCTAAAGCAGCAGTGGCTCCTATCATCAGTGGGGGAATGATCACCAGGATACCCAGTGTCTGTACAGCCCATTTATCCAAAATCGTTTTCTGCAGGCGGCGTACACATATTTGGCGCAGTAGGAGGCCCAAGACCAGGGCAACCAGTATGATACCGCTACTGAGAATAATATTTAACGTTATATTGACTGTCCCTGTGGCTGCTGCTTCCACCTTGTGGAGCGAAACGTTCGTAGCTGTCAGAGATGATAGAGAAGTGGCCGTCCCAGTGGGGCTTGCCGTTACGGTAGGAGTTCCAGTTCCTATGAGAGAAAGAGTGTTTGTAAGCAAAAACATATGCGCGTGCAATTTACTCCTTAATAGTACTAGTAGATTTATAGTCAGTTTATAGTTGCTATATTCGACTGTGAACTCTGCAACTTCGAGATCATTATAACATAGGCTTGTTGATGATAATTTTTTGCAAGCTCAATCACGTCAATTGGTGTACCCTTTTCTGCTAGCCCACAACTTGCAGCAAGTTGTCCTATAATGTCTGCTGGTGTCATATTAGCCTTGCGTAGTGGTTCAAGACCCATACTTTGTGTACGTTTAGAGAGACGCTTTCCTGCTTCGTCTAGGAGTAGCGGGACATGTGCAAACGTGGGAACGGGAAAGCCCAATGCCTCAAAGAGCAGAATCTGGCGTGCTGTGGAGTGGAGAAGATCTACGCCTCGCACAATCTGATTGATACACATCAGGCCATCATCGACGACGACGGCGAATTGATAGCCGAAGATACCATCTGAACGACGTACGATAAAATCGCCAACCTCTTGCTGGACATGCTGGCGGATTGAGCCTGCAATAAGATCGGTAAAGCTGATAATGCGCTGATCATCAACGCGGAAGCGCAAGGATGGACGTCGTCCATTGGCCTCATGTCGTCTGCGCTGGACCTGGGTCAAGTGGCGGCATGTTCCAGGATAGCGTGATCCATCACCAGCTCCCTGCTGAGGAGCACTAGCAGCGTGGGCAACCTCGGCGCGGCTGCAGTAACAGGGATAGAGGAGTTCCACCTCTTGCAGGTGTTGTAGATAATGCTGGTAGATTTCCAGGCGTTCGCTCTGTGTATAGGGAGCATATTGGCCGCTACAATCTGGCCCCTCATCCCAGTCGAGACCGAGCCAACGAAGATCATTGATCATGTGTTGGGTAGCGCCTAGCCGTACACGTGGGTGATCGAGATCTTCAATTCGCAGCACGAACTGACCGCCTGCGCTACGAGCAAACAGCCATGCAAGCAGTGCGGTACGCAGGTTCCCCATATGGAGGTCTCCAGTTGGGCTAGGCGCGTAACGGCCTCGTACAAATTGCTGAACTATTTGTGACATTGCTTTAAGTAAAATAGGGCTTTCGATTTATCTGGAAGTATAGGGTATGATTTTGTGCAGCAAGCTGCCCATTTAGTATTATAATGGGTTATTAAAGCTCTGGCAAACTCTTGTCAGACGCCTTATCCTGGTATTGAAGAGCCTTCAGGGCCAATCGGACAAGTATGGTTCGCTAGGCCGAACCAAGTAGGAATCTCATTTAAGAATAGTTTGTAGCGAAAGTATCATTTTCCACCTTTTCTGATACCGAACGTTCTCTGTCTTGATAGGTGTATGGCTCTCTCACTACGTAATACCATTTTAGATACGCCCGCGTCTAGAGAGATTGAGGGACTGGGCTATGCTCTTTTGATAGATCTTTCCAGAAATAGTTCCAAAAGTCTAGAAAACGCTAGAGTTTTGGGTTCGGAGGGGAACGACGATCCTCTCAGGATGCACTACTAAAGACGAAACCGTCTTATTCGCATCCCCTATCCCATTGCAGCAAGCAGCGTTTGGGAGTACTTTGAGCGTGATAGGGTCAACCTATCTTAATACGCTAGTGCTTTTACCCAAGCGAACGATTAAGCTTGGAACCCAGCGAAACACTATTCAATTCAAAAGGTGCTCAATGTGACATTGCTATCACAGATTGCAGAACTTGGCAAGAGCTGAACCATGAAAGATTTGTCAAGAGCAATCAAGCATTCGCTAGAAAATTAATGAACGATTACAATACCATCTTTCTGGAAAGATCTACTTGTTATTGTCGAGGTACCTCCAGTGCTACTACAAAGCACCAGAGGCGTTGTACGCGTTACTAATTCAGCTGCTGAGGTAGCTGAGGTAGTTGGAATAGATTGAGTTGTGCGAGCCCTACCTGTCCTGCAGCCTGAACAGGGCCACAAGCAATGGATAGAGGCTTTCCATCAGGTCCTTGCTTCGTAGCGTTATCAACGTCGAAGAACCATTGGTTGGAGACCGTAGTATCCTGCGTATCGTTAAATGGCATAATTGCAGTTGCATTACCAGCACTATCCGACGTTGTCTGTAGCATAAAGAGTGTCGGCCCCGTGCAACTTCCACCTCCATGAATATTCATGGTTAAAGGTGTATTGGGTGGGGCACCGACGACATGGGACAGGACGGTCAATGTGTGTGCTGCAGCATTCAAGTAGAGCACTGTCAGGCCCTGAGTAGTGTTCTGCGTTGCGGGTGCTGTCGTTGGCGATGTTGGTGATGTTATCGTTGTCAGTGGTGTCACTGTCGGTACTGTTGTCTGGCTTGGTTGAACTGGGCACAAGAGTGCATGTCCAGTTAGCCCTGATGGATCAGTGACCTGAATGGGGCCACAAGCAATGGATAGAGGTTTTCCATCAGCATCTTGCCTGGTAGTGTCATGAACATTGAAGAACCAGTTGTTGGGGATCGTAGAATCCTGCGGATCATTAAAAGTCATCGTTGCAAATGCATTACCAGCATTATCAGAGGTAGCCTGGAGCGGGAAGAGTATGGGTCCTGTGCAACTTCCGCCCCCATGAATATGCATGACCAAAGGTGTATTGAGTGGAGCGCCGAAGACAATAGCCTCGACAGCTAATGTATGTGTGCTGGGATCCAATTGGATCGTTGTAATTCCCTCAGTAGTACTTTGCGTTGTCGTTTGGACTGGTGTTGGATTCCCAGGCGTTGATTGAACTGGATTCAGTTTTGCAAACGCTATCGTCGAGTCTATAGTCTGGATAGGGCCACAAGCAATGGATAGAGGTTTTCCATCAGATCCTTGCCTGGTGGCATCGTGAACATTGAAGAACCAATTATTGGGAATTGTACTATCCTGTGGATCGTTAAAGGTCATCGTTGCAGATGCATGACCAGCATCATCAGAGGTAGCCTGTAGCGGGAAGAGTATGGGCCCCGTGCAACTTCCGCCTCCATGAACATGTAAGACTAATGGGATATCAGGTGGGGCACCGAAGACAATGGCTTGGACGGTTAGTGTGTGTGCAGTAGGATTCAAAAGCAGCGTTGTCAGGCCAGAAGTATTACTCTGCGTTGTCTGATTCAGACCTTCAACCGTCTGCTGTTGAACTGGGCGTAACTGTGCACGTCCTTTGAGCCCTGATGAATCTACTTTAATAGGACCACAAGCAATGGATAGGGGCTTTCCATCAGCATCTTGCCTGGTAGTGTCATGAACATTGAAGAACCAATTGTTGGGGAGTGTAGTATCATTCTCATCAATGCTGAAAGTCATGCTTGTGGATGCGCGGCCTGCATCACTGGATGTAGCCTGCAGCAAAAAGAGTATGGGCCCCGTGCAACTTCCGCCTCCATGAACATGCATGACTAGAGGTGTATCTAACGGGGCGTTGGACACCTTGGCTTGAATGGACAATGTATGTGCATTAGGGTCCAGTTTGAGCGTTGCCTGACCAGAAGTGTTACTCTGCGTTGTCTGATCCTGGTCGTTATGGGCATGGGCATATGTATTGTGCATATCAAGCAATTGCGGGACCATAGCTCCAGCGGCCACAACTGTCAGCAGTACGAAGCCTGATACACCGAACAGAAATCGAAGAAACATGCTTCTCGTGCGCGATTTCTTATCGGGTGGTCTATCGCGGGTATTCGACCAATCATCCATGTGTTCTTGCATACAAATCTCCTTTTCATCATAAAGACGACCTCATGATATGACATCATGATACAAATTGACACACTTTGAAACATCTTGATGTGTTGAAACTGGGCTCATCGAGCTGGAATAGCCATGGAACCTGATAGTTGTCTAGATGTTACTTTCGTCTTTTTTGATACAGTGTTCTTAATTTGTTGAAAGAATGAGCCAGGATTATTGGTGCCAATCAGGTTCCGCTGTTCTGTTAAGTACACTATAGGAGAATGTCGCATGCTATTCTAGGGGGAAAGAGGGACAAATGCCATTAGTGACATTTGTTCCTCTCTTTTAGTATCTCTAAAAAGCTGTCTGACCATATACGCAAGTTGCTAATAATGGGTGAGGGTATTGCCACACGGACAAAGTAGGAATGTCACTTATTCTCAATTGCTCTTTAGATACGATGCCTTTGAGCATCGCTAAGCTTCCCCTTATCAGCTTGAATTGCATTCTGTAGCTCATGGATGGTGTTCATGAGATTTTGGCCCTCGGCTAAGGAAACATCGGCTTGTCCCAAGTGTGTCAAGGCATCATTAAGTGCAGCCTGTTTCTGAGAGAGTTGAGTATCGGGTTTGGAGTCGCTATCTGTAGACTTTGTATCTGGCTGTTGAGCATCTGAAGTGGGAGGTATGACCCCTTGGTACTGGAGGCGTTTCGCCAATTCTTGCTGAGCCAGCTTTTGCTCTTTTTGTCTGTCCTGCTTGGATTCTGCTTTTACTTGCTCTTTTATCTTTTCTCTATCAATCTCGGGAAGGTCCATTTCTCTTTTTGCTAATGCTTTCCTGCCCATTTCTGTCTTCGGGTTAGCTATATTTTCATCTATTTGAGGCTTGTCGATTTTTGCTCTTTTTGCATCTCTAGTATCAGAACCGTTTGTAGAGGCTTTAGTAGTATCTTCTAATGCTTTTCTCTTTGTCCCTCGATCCGGGTTTACGATCCCTTCTTGTGGAACGCTCTTGCTAATTTCGCTATTAGGCGCTGTCTGCATCTCTGCTATCTGGCTGTCAAGTGTCTGAGCACGAGTCACCTGCTCCTGAGCCCAAGCCGCCTGCAGTTGGTCAAGGGTTTGAGACTGCTTCGCCTGTTTAAAAAACTGCTCCAGTTTCTGCACTGACTTCAGAGTATCTGAGGAATAATACTCATCTATTGGTATATTTCTATTTGTATGAGTAGCATTATAATCTATTTGCTGATTATAATTATTTCCTGATCCTCTTGTGCTTATTCCTTCATTTTCTTTATCACCGCCACCTTGCTGATGATCATGCTTTTCTTTTTTCTGCTGTGCCTTCTCTGCTTCATGTTGGGCCTGGCGATGCTTGTAAAATTCTGGAGAAAGTCCGTAGGTTTGTTGCTCGTTAGGCAAACCTTGAGGCTTTACTTCTTGCCTGTGGCGTTCAATTGACATGGTCAATTCTCCTTACTTATATCTACAGCGGTTGACAGAAGTATCAAGTCTTCATAGTGAGTGAACCAATGACTTCTATGCAAGCTCAATCTTTCTGAAGGCCGCTGCAGTTGGTCTAGTTATGCATATATCTAAATCAAAAACGGTAGATATTTTTAACTGTTTCTATAACTAAAGTGCCGATTGACTAGATTTTCAGGTAGTAGCTGTTACGGCTTACGCCTAAGAGTTTGAGCTATTAGTCCCATAGTGGAAGTATAGCCAAGAGAAGGGCTTTTTGCAATGACAACGCTATGACAACTAGAAGACATCATCTTTCTAGTTGCAGGGCAATCGCATCTGAATTTGGGCAATAGCCTGGCTTCGCATGAAAGCAAGCAAGCGTATCAGCCCTGATTTTCTCTATTGCTTCTCACGTCAGGCTAGGCACAGCCTAGAAAATAAGATGCGATTGCCCTGTTTCTAGTTGTCTCTGCTTTCATAAAGGTGGTGCGCCTTAGGACCACAGCAGGAATAGGCACTCTCTCGATATTGCTCTGTTTTGGGATGCACGTTAAATTCGGCTAAAAGATTAACCAGGATACATACTGGAAGTCCTACCACATTGAGGTAGCAACCATCTATACGTTCGGTAGGCTGAAATTGTGCGTTCTGAATACCATATGCACCAGCTTTATCCAATGGGTCTCCGGTGGCGATATAGGCTGCAATTTCTTCTTCGCTATATGGTCGCATCAGGACAGGAGTAGTACAGCTAGCTCCGCGCAGGTGTATTTGACCATCGATCAATGCGCTTACTACAACTCCGGTCACAACACGATGCCAGCGTCCGCGTAGAGCGAGCAAGAGTTCACGAGCATGTTCAGCGTCGCGCGGTTTGCCGAGCACTTGGTCATCGAGTAAGACCGTGGTGTCGGCAGTGACAATCAGTCGGTTAGCTGCCTCCGGCTGCATGAGCATCATGAGGGCTTTGTGAGCTGCAAGCCACTGAGCCAGACCATCGGTTGGTCCTTGGTAGACATTTTCCATGGCCTCCTCATTGGTGGAAGAGACTCCAAGGGTAAAAGGCAGTCCGAGGGTAGCAATGATCTGCCGCCTGCGTGGCGAGGCGGAGGCTAGTAACAATGGAAGAAGTGAACTCATCCTTGTGTATGCTCCAATACTGCTATGCATTCGATGTGCGCTGTTTGCGGGAACATGTCCAACGGTTGCACCGAGCATAGGTGATAGGTAGGATGTTGGTGGCAAAGAATATTGAGGTCACGTGCAAGCGTTGATGGATCACATGAGACATAGATAATGCGTGCAACCGGATGCTGGATCAGTGCATCTAGCACGATTTGCTGGCAACCTGCCCGTGGAGGGTCAATCACAAAGCCGTCAATCGGTGATGTCAGGGTGGGTAATATATCCTCAACTTTGCCTTTGAGAATCTCTATGTTGTCAATGTCGCGTACATTCCACTGTGCATCCTTGATGGCGCTTGCAGACTCTTCGATGGCGATGACCTTGCCCACATGGGATGCAAGTAGCAGGGCGAATGTCCCGACACCACAATAGGCATCAACGACAGTGAGGGAAGAGTTGGGTGAAGAGAGCAGTCCGTTGAGTACTATTTGCGCCATTTTCTCGGCCTGAGCTGTGTTGGTCTGAAAAAAAGAGCTAGGACGAATGCGAAAGGTTGCTCCGGCGAGTACCTCCTCCATCGTTTCT
>DASYAN010000537.1:0-7099 GCA_036501345.1 Ktedonobacteraceae bacterium | reverse complement strand
TGAGAAGGCCAAGGTTAGGAGGTGTGTCGATCACACAAAAATCGTAGTTGTACATCTCCAGTACGACTTTTAAACGCCCATCGGGATTGGACATTGATATCAGTCTGTACTCAGCTTCAAATAACTGGTCATGAGCATTTAGGAGATGCAAGTTCTCTCTAATCTCTATTGGAGCAATCGGCTGCATGTCCATAATAGCATTATAGACAGTCGTTTCCTCTAGATATGTCTCTTCTGCCAACAGATATTCTGTGAGGCTTGCCTGTGGATCGGTGTCTACTAAGCAGCGTGCTTTTTTGGTTCCGGTATGGGGCGTCCTAGACGTTTCGATGCTTCTACCCATGTTTCAATAGCATCTCTTCCCTGTTGTACAGCCTCTTCATAGGTATCACCATGTGTCATGCAACCTGGAATCTCAGGTACTGTGACAATATAGGTATCATCTTCATCACTCCATTCGATAATCATGGAATAGTGCAATTCTTCCATCACTGTGACTCCTTTGCTTTTCTGATGGCTTCTTCGACTTGCCTCATCTGATAGTGTTTTGCATCTGCACCATCGTTACCAGACAATTGTACCCAGATAGAGTAGTCATGCTGATAATACCAATGTGTATGACTGCCTTTGCCGGGTTCCCAGACAAATCCCGCTTTGCCAAGGTCTGACTTCAATTTCCTAATCTTTGGTGGCATTACGTTCCCTCGTTTATGGTATCACAATGCTATAATTTCTTCATATGGTTTGGGCTTGACGGTGCTATCTTTCGTCGGAGTGCTGCCGTCAAGCCTTGGCTATGCCGCTTCCGGTTCTGACTTTCCCTCTGCAGATGCGCTTTCCTCTTTCTGCTCAGGTAGGTACCATGGATGCTCTTCAGCTGCAGGGTTGTTTTCTGGTGGTCCTGCTTCTGATATTTGCGGTTCCGGTGGTACTGTTCGCTTCCAGGGGTTCTCTATCAAATCTTCAATTCGTTTTACATCCTCTATCTTAAGGTACCGTTTTTTATCACGATAGAACTTTTCTGTTTTGATCCCTTCATCAGCAATGTACTTTTTATCCTATAAACTTAACAGACAAAAGTGCCGCTTTTAAGGTCTTCTTAGGAACTGATTTGACTCTCTCAAGCATCTTTCTTGCCTCCAATTTGAGACGACCTATTCAAAGTATATCTATTGATATCTTCGGCTCGATAGGAAGCAATGAAATGCTACAAGCATTCTCCTCATCTTATTTTGTTTCACCCGAAAATCTCCCAAAAGTCACAGATGGAGAATAATAACCATCACTAGACGAATTGCAAGATCCCAATAAACCAGCTAAAAAGATTATAAGACACGGCGACACCGAAGATTGATTGAATAAGGGTAGTAGATCATAGAGGCTGTGAGGCCATTTCATAACCCAGATAATCTAAGTTTCCAATTACAAAAACAGCCGCCGCCACTATCACACCACTCAGGCAAAACTAATGCCGATTAGTTGTACACCAGACCCGTGTTTTACTTCCAAGCACGGGTTTCTCTCTCCGTGTCCACAACGTCTTCAATTCTCCTAGCTACAATCCAACAAGCAGCCTTTGACACCACTCCTACCGTGTCACCGTGCTGCTTTGCTGTGCATAACTTGTTGATAACTCGAACACTTGTCCACATTGAATTATCTATCATGATCAAAAAATAACCAGCAGCGAGGTCAGTCCGATAAGGACATAATGATACACTAAAATTTGAAGATAGTTGAAGAGAGGGGCAGAGCTACTAGCAGGAGTGATAGCCAAAGCAAGAGCTGTAGAAAAATGTGGTGATGAGCCAAGTAGATTAGTAATTCAAAGGGATGACGAATTGCAGACTGGATTGATAAAAGGATTAGTAGTAACTACAGATGCTTTATATACGTACAGGAGGTGGTGTGCATGGATACATGTGCTTGGAGCATATTATATTGTTTTTGTAAAGAAAAATACTCCTGTTCTTTACCAGAATTTAGAGGATTTCTTTGGAGATGCTGATATTCTTAAACATGAATGCGATTACTTTAAAAAAGTTCAGAAAGGTCATGGAAGGCTAGAAACACGAGAAATTTGGACGAGTACACAACTGAGCACATTTCTCGAGAAAGAATGGGCTGGAGTTGCACAAATTTATATGATACGAAAAACTGTGGTGAAAAAAGGTGAAAAAACAGTAACTCTTCGATATGGCATGACGAATATTTCAAGAGGAAAGGCGAATGCTGAGCGAATGCTGGAATGGAGACAAAATCACTGGCATATTGAGAACCGCTTACATTATCGGCGTGATGTAATACTTGGCGAAGATGCTTGTCAAGTTCGCATTAACAAAGCTCCAGAGGTATTAGCTGCATTAAATGGAGGAATACTAGCACTTATGGACTTTCTGGGTGTGAAAAATGTGGCAAAACAAATGCGACATTATGCAGCAAAACCGAGAGAATCTCTACAATTGCTGTGCGGCGCTTTATCCAGGCAGCACGGGTAAACGCCAAAGCCCTAGGACGTCGGCCATCTGGTGCGCAAATAGACGGCTTCTCTCATTGATATCCATGATGTGACAACTCCCCTGGATAAATCCCTGACAGTTATACACAAATCTCAAATCTGGGAAATCCTGCCCATCGCCATGCGACAGAGGGACATTTCCCAAAAGATGCGATGCCATGCTCAAGTGTTCTGTGTAAAAGCTCTCTGCGGGCGGCTTTCGCTGAAAAACGAAACCATATGGACATCGTTTTGACTCAAGAGCCATGCTTCCCATCACCACCCTGTTTTTCCTGATTCGCCAAGACTTGTGTATAACTGTCAGGCATAAATGACGGGGGTTTTCCCGCACCCGATATATAATTGCCACGAGCAGGACACTTACTGGCTTCTAGATATATCAACCTTGACGCCCGTTCTGCTCAACCCACATCAGCCAATTGTTCCTGGCCGTTGAACGCTCCGACCAGGCTCCCATACAACTCGTCAAAAAATGCTTGTACATCGCAGGTACGTGCGCGTAAATTTACTCTATAGGCTTCAGTCATAAAATCAAACAAAGTCGTGTTATTTAAGCTAAATTCATCCCTGACATTTAATAATGCGTCTAAGCACACATCAATGCTTGTATCTTGTTCGTAGTCATGACAAATGTAAAGCATCTCATCAACAAGCTGCTGGTCCGTAGTCTCAAAGTCTTCTATCACGTCTTCTAACCTTTGCGGGACGTTCTCAGTAGCGTCGGGCAGGTATGTCTCAATAGTGGACTCTACAATGGTAGTCTCTTCAGTAGCCTCAAGCTCCGGATCCTCGCGTGATATGGGTAGCCATTCTAGCCCTTGCATATCTTTGCTGGCCATAGTTTGAATCTGTAGCCAGTCGTTTAGCGCATTAGTCATATTTTTGAGATGGTAAGGTGCCTCGAGTCTGCTTTGTATATAGTGCAGAAGACTCTTAAATTGCTCAAACGTCTTGATATGCAAGGCAGGTAATTCACACTCGTCTTTTAGCTTAACAGTTATTTCAGGCTTTTTAGCTGTAAATAGTGTTTTACAAGCAAAGCCGTAAATATGCTGGCCCGACTCGGTCAAAACAACCTCTTCTTGTTTTTCGTCTTGAGACGAGACATTTTGGGGTATCGCTACGTAAGCTGCTATGAGCCGCAAAGTAGAGACCCTTAATGGTGTTTCTTGCCGCTTCCCGTTCTGACTTTCTTGACGAAAATGGAACTCAAGGCTTTTTCAAGGTCCGATTACCTGGATCTACAGGTGTTTTGGACTATTTCTAGCATGGAAAGTACCGATTCTGCCCATTCTCGGAACTTGGCCAGTTCTTACTTTGCGGCTAGTGACACGTTACGTAGCACTATCTCTGTCAAGAATACCCACTCCGAGTCCATATTCCAAGGGATAAAGCGGCCATCTTGCATCCAAAAGCGGCCATCTTGAATGGAACAGAGCGGACATCACCTTCATGGGCAAATCGTTGCCGCTTTTGTTGCCCATTCTTCTCACAGAATGGTAATGACTTACCTAAAGAGAGTAATAACAACTGTTGAAGCAACGATGACAATGGCGGCTACCTTTTCTTTACTGGTGAGATGTTCATGGAACAAATAGACGGCAAGAAGCACTGATACAATTGCTGTCGAGTCACTCAGAACGGCAACGATACTGACGTTATAATAGAGCACGCCAATCGTATAGGCTACCGTGCCGAAACATACGAGTATGCTATTGGCAAGAACAGACTTTGAGACAGCCTCTTTGAAAGGTATCCGTTTAGCTGGAAAGAGCAAGTGTATCCCGGCAGCAAATGTCACGCCTGCCTCAACAAGGAAAGCCGATAGCCATGGTCCGAGCGACCTTGTCGAATACACGAGAAAGAAGTAAAAACAGCCCCATCCAAGGGCTGCAATGATTGCAAAGGGTATCCCGCTTGACAATTGCGTGAGAGTGGAGCTACGCCAGTCTTTCAAGTCAACCGACATGACCACGTTGGCAGCTATTATGACGACAATTGCCAGCCACTGTAAAAAATGAATGGGAGTATGAAGGAAGAAGAATGAAAGAAGGACGGTAATAAGAGGCGATGCCCCGGCAATTGGGGCCATGATACCGATACGGCTTATCTTTATGCCGTGGGTGAATGCTAAGACGGGCAGGTAGCCAGCAATGCCAAGTCCAAACGTTAAGAGGATGGCTTTATAGTGGTTGAAGTCCCGGTAGTCTATTAATGCACCTACTGCCAAGATAAGGGTAACGGCAATACCTCGCAAGAAGAGCATTTGTACAGTACCTAACTTCCTTGCGAGCGGTTGAGAAAACACGTTTGCTAATCCATAACTGATCATTGAGAGCAGGCCGCAGACTACTGCCATTGCAATAAGCATGAAGTAAGTATAGCACAACTATAAGGCCCCTACTCTTCCCGCTCTGCTGGCCGTTTCAGCCGCCTGAACCTCACCCGTTGAATGATCCAATTTCGGCCCACAGAGCAAAATGATTTACAAGATACTCTCTGACAAGCCACGAGCAGCAACGAAAGGCCACATGCAGCTATACAATATGCTGACACCCTACGCCTGTTGGGCATGTTTCGTATAGGCAATGGGATGTCTGAAAAGTGTAACGATCTATAACCACTTAAGAAGTACACTACTTGTTATAGTTAACGCGTGAGGGAGCGTTTTTTGGGTGTATTCAATGTTTCTTTCCAAATTTTATGCACTGCGAGCCATCTATCAGCATAAAAATTGGCTGTAAGAATAAGTTCTTGCTCTCTATATGTGTCCTCTCCTATAGCAGAGCGTGCATTATCAAGCTTTAATTTGTTGGAGCTATATATTTGTCCTATTTCTTTAAGATCTTGGGTTGCTTTATTTATTAACTCATGATCCCATGTAAAAAGCTGTTGCATGTAGTTTAGTGTCATTTTCTCCCATTTGTCTTCGGTTGTTACTCTATCTCTGGCTAAATCATCTCTAATTTTAAATCTACTATCACTTACCGTAACTGGCTCATCTACCATAGGTATATTTTCCCAGGTTGAAGATGGGACTCCTGGTAAATTCGTGCCCTCTGGCTGTCTTGAAAGGGCAGCTAGCCTATCTAGCTTAGAAGCTATTATTTGATCACCAGATGGAACTGATCCCGAAGTAGATTCGATCTTTCGCAATGGTGATGGACTCCTATCTCGTTGTATTCCCTGAATATCTCTTTTACTATCAGATGGCCCGGATGGGCTGCTGTCACTTCGACCGTTTCTTGGCATAGTATTTCACCCTTTTCCCGAAGCGTTTCAATTAATTCTCGCACATCGCATTTCAAACGAGTAATCACTGTCAATCCAGCTTTTCAGCTCCCACTAGGGATATCGCTACGTAAGCTGCTATGGGCCGCAAAGTAGAAGCCTTAAAAACTGTCTTTAAGCACTCTCAACCGAGTGCTTACCACAATAATACCCAACGCGTACCTGCATTTCTAGGGACAAAGCGGCCATCTTGCATCCAAAAGCGGACATCTTGAGGGTTCTTACGCAACCTGATACTGAGAGGAGAGGAGGGCCCGTAAGCGAGATAAAGTGGTCTCTTTTTGGTGACAGGCTGCCGGAAAACCAAAAGGAAGAACATTGCACCAATATCTTCCTTTTTTAATTCTTTTTTAGTTCACACCAAATGTGTAATTATGGTATCCTATTGATAAAAACCAGAAAGGATCACTTCGACTCCATGAAAATAATCTTTAATCAATCTAGTGTACTTGCACAAATACAAGAGCAGGTGCAACAACGTTTTGTACATTGCTACAATCTCGCTCACAGTTGGGACCATGTAACCCGTGTCTATGCATTAGCAGAATATATTGCTAAGTATGAAGGTGCAGATCAATTTATCGTCGGCATGGCTGTGCTGATGCATGATTTGGGACATACCGTTGAATGCAAAGGCAACGAGCACCATGTTGATCTCTCGCTTAAACTGGCTTCTGAGCTTATGCTCACATACCAGATCCCGCCCACATTGCAAGAGGCCATCACGCATGCCATTCTAGCTCATAGCTTTAGCCGTGGCATCGAACCCCATACTTTGGAAGCTAGTGTTGTGCGTGATGCCGACCGTCTGGATGCTCTAGGCGCAATTGGTATCATGCGCTGGGGTATTGTAGGAGGCCAACGAGAAAAAACTGGCAGAAAGCCTTACCAGTTGGATGATCCCTTTGTCGAGCGACATTCACTAGATGATAATCTCTACATGCTCGATCATTTCTATACCAAACTGCTCAAGCTTGAAGAAGGTATGATGACAGAGACTGGTCTTCGTTTGGCTCGGCGTCGTACCACTTTTATGCGCCAATATCTGGATGAATTCAAGCACGAGCTGGAACTATCCTAACAGGGATTATCGCGTCCGCCGTATACCCCCCGCTATCATTTATCTGTGATACAATAGTCTCAGTTTACTTTATGGCATACACGCAAGATCCTTTCTCGCGCTTAGTACAATTGCAATTGCTTGCAGATATTTTTCGATTATCTAGAGGGTGATGATGCTAGAACAAACAAATTTTTTGGATGGGCTCAATGAGCCGCAGCGTAGAGCTG
>DASYAN010000536.1:0-4748 GCA_036501345.1 Ktedonobacteraceae bacterium | reverse complement strand
CTGGTACTCGTTTCAAGACTCCCACTCTTGGAAGCGGCATCTGGTGTCGAAGCACCACTGCTCTGCCCTCCGCTGATCTTGTTCCCACTAAAACCTTTCTCGTTTGGAACTGTCGGCTGAAAAAAAGGTGTTGGGGAAGCTGTTTGCCAATGAGGCGTTGGTGCAACAGTTGGAGTATGCCGCTCCCACATGTTCACAGGACTCTTTGGCCTCAAAGAGGCTACTGCGAGGATGGTTCCCGTCATCAGAAACAAGCACAACACGGTCGCCATGACAAACCTCATCCACAGGGGCGGCATGCTCCACCAAGATCTCCCCTTCACTTGCTGCTGGAGAGTATGCCTGCGGACTTTCTGCTCGAGCCGTTGAGCAAAAATCGGGTCAGGCTGTGACGTGGTTTGCAGGTGCCGAGCCAAGATGACTAACTCCTCGACCTCCGGATCAGCGCCACTGCCGTCTTCTAATCGATCGTCAAGACGCTCATGAAGTGATTTCATGTCGGCCACCTCTTTTGCTCAATATGCGCTTCAAACTCTGTAAAGCCCTAAATTGCAAAGCTCGTACAGCATTGACGTTCTTTCCAACCATGCGTGCAACGGTCCCCACATCGTATTCTAACAGTAAGCGGCTAACTAGGACCTGACGTTGCTCTTCGGTCAGCATATTCATCGCTTGGACAAGAGCACTCCGATCCTCGCAATCCTGCACATAGTGTGCAGGATCACCAGAAGGTGACACCATGAGATCGACATCCTCCTGCAGAGAGATCGGCATCCGCTCTCGAGCACGATAATAGCCAGCGACGGTGGTGCGGGCAATCTGAAAGAGCCAGGCGGCAAAAGCGGCTTCATCGGTCGCCTTGACTTTGTGGATCTTTTCCACCATATGGACAAAGACATCAGAGGTGAGATCTTCTGCGGTATTGCGATCAGGAACGCGAAAGAAAATATACGCAAATACTCCAGGCAAGAACTGACGATAGATAAGAGAAATCGCCTCGAGATCTCTCCTCCTTGCATCATCTAAGAGAGAGGCAAAGGGAAGCACTTCTTTTTCTTCCTTAAATAATTGGACACACAGGCCATAACAAAACGATAATCTCTGCAACTATACCAGCGAAGAAGCACTTTGGCAAGCGAGTCCGCCTGTGCCCTTGTGTACACTGTTTCTGAAGAAACGGTCATCTTCTTTCTGTGCCGTTGTTGGGTGTGCAACACGCCTCTGTGACAGCAGGGTGGGGATGAGGTAGCGTGGCCTGTGATGGCCTCTGCCAGAGTGAAACACTGGATCATGCCATTGCTCTCGGTAATGCTGAAGGGATCGTTGCGCAAGGAGATTCTCAGCAGGTGAGACAAGTCATCTTGAAGTATTCTCCGAGAGGATAGTCCTCTCATAGCGAGGAGGTGGGGAGATGATGCTTCTGCGCCTGTCTGTGCACCGAAGAAAGGGTCAAGCATTGGCGTTTCTGGGTCGCAGGTGGCGATTCTGAGCGTGCAGAGCGATGAACGTGTTTCAAGAAATCACTTCCGGAGCGGATGACGATGTTCAAGGTAGCAGGCTCGATGAGCGTCTTTCACCACAGGTGACGCAGAGCCGAGAACTGGCAGAAATTGGCCAGGATAGCAGATCCATGGCATCAATCCGCATGAGTAACAAGGAGTTCACATGTGAAGATCACGGAAATCGCGAGACCCTCTTCGCCGACGATCATTGAGGTGGCGTCATCGATGGTGGGCTATATCACTGATGAGAAGCATCCCTACTATACCCGCATTGAGCTTGATGCGAGAATCAGCTCAACCACCAAGTTCGATAAGGTTCTCTTCAGTCATCTGGGCTTCAAGGCTTGGCACAAGGGCAGAAGTCATGTCAAGCGCAGAGACGATAGATATACCATAATTATTTCGATAGATGTGGCTTGCGCAGCAACATTTGAGGCAGGACCATTCCGCATCTGCATGGAAAACATTGGGGACAGCTTTACACGTGTAAGTGTCCGCATGCGGCACGGAATGAAACATTGCAAAATGACTATTTTACAGGAAGGTCACCAACCAAAGGAACCAAAGCAGATAGATACGTTCGTCAAGTATGAAGATATCTGGTATGCATCAGTTGTGACGAACGGTTTGCAGACCGTCCGCATTGAAGAAGAGGTTTGCAGCTAGGAAGAATAGAGAGGTGACCTTGACCCGCTTTGGTAGAGTCAGAGAAGAGAAATTTGGTACACCCTATGAAATTGGGACAATCTCAGGTTTTCTACACTGCCTCTGGCGGCCAAATAGTTAATCAACAGAGTAATAATCCTTTGCTGCCTCTACAACTCTTGTTTGTAGAGATCTTCCACTTTGTTAGACTATGATCAGTTTTTTCTATCAATAGCATGATACCACTATATTTGCAGTTTTTGCATGCAGTCAATGAATAGCAGGTTCTAATCACTCCATATGGTGCTCAGATGTGGTTCTCTCGTACACCATCAAGCAAGCAATGCCAAAAGTGCAAAGAGAGAGTGCTATCAAACCGGAGTAATCTCAGTTTACCAGATTTCTCTTCCTCGACTCTACCAAAGCGGGTCAAGGTCAGGTCCGAGATGAAATGCATCCCGGACAAATGCACAGGAACAGTAGGATATTTGGGTACCTTGAAACGGCATTGCCAGCTGAGGAGTAATACCTAGAGATCATTTTCAACCAAGACCGGGACACAATGAGAGCAAGCTTGATTTCATTCGTATATCTCTTACCATTCTTATCTGAGGAGATATTTTTCATATGAACACAACACCAGTTTTGCTCGTAGACGATAATCCCTCGCTCCTGCAAGCCCTTCCACATGCGATATCGCTTCGCATGAGTGGGGTTGAGGTAGAGACGGCTGACTCAGCCCAGGTGGCACTTGCCATGATAGAGCAGCATGAGTATGATGTCGTCGTAAGTGATATCAAAATGCCTGGAATGGACGGATTGGACCTGCTGGCAAAGGTTCAAGAGCAGCATCCAGAAACCCCTGTGGTGTTGATCACTGGACATGGCGAACATGATCTGGCCATTCGAGCTCTGCGGGGTGGAGCCTACGACTACATCCTCAAACCGATTGATCGTGACGACTTCATGGTCTCCTTACAACGTGCGCTGCAAACGCGCCAGTTGCGACGACAGATCCAGGAACAACAGCGTGCTTTAGAACGGTATGCGTTCTCGCTCGAACAGCTTGTCGAGCAACGGACCCATGAGCTGATGGTATCCAATGTGGCCAAAGACACGATGCTGAGTATGGTCACCCATGAACTCGCCTCACCGCTCACCGCTTTGAAGGGCATGATCCAGTTGTTCAATCGACACCTGAAACACGCTAACGGGATGCAGCAGCTTCGTCAAGACGTGATCAAGGTGGAGCATCCTCTCCAACGAATGGAACGGCTCATTCATGATTTACAGGATGCTTTCCACATCCAGATGAATCACCTCGCCTTGCACCGTACCCACTGCAATCTGGTAGAACTGTGTCGCTCTGTTCTTGATGAGTACCAGACAGGCACTGGGGTAGCTCCGATCCTTCAAGTGCTTGATGACCATCTTCAATCTTGGGTGGATCGAGAGCGGATCAGTCAGGTGCTCCTAAATTTGCTTTCGAACGCACGCAAGTACTCGCCAGAGGGATCAGCCATCACCGTCACACTGCAACGGAGAGGGGCACAGATCAGTATCTCGGTGCGTGATCAGGGTCCTGGGATTCCAGCTGAGCAGCTGCCGCACATTTGTGAGCGATTCTACCGTGTTCCTGGTATTGAGGTACGACCAGACATCTCTGCTGGATTAGGATTAGGTCTCTACATTGCACGAATCATTGTCGAGCAACATGGAGGGTGTATTGAGGTCCAAAGTGAGCAGGGGAACGGAAGTACCTTTTCGATGGTATTGCCTTTGGAAGCAGAGGGCGATGAGTCTGGAGAGAAAGAGGGTGCCTTCCCATCATCGCTCTCTGGAGGCCCTCTCAGCCTTCATCGGAGCGGCGGTGAGGATCGATAAACGATACACCACCTTCTCCTTGAGCTGAAGCAGTAAGATGCAGCTATGAGTCAGGAAGAAATGCTCGAACAGCTCCCAACAGAGAATGCGAGGCTCCGACAGGAGAATATGCAACTGCGAGATGAAAACCAGCGCTTGCAGGGGCAGGTAGAACAGGTGAGCATTCAGATGCATGACCTTGAAAGGACGTATGAGCAAGGACAGCCACAACAGCAGCAACCCTCCTTCTCGAAAAAGACGAGGAATCTCCGGAAGAAGAGGGGCAAGAAACCAGGAGGGCAGATAGACCATCGTCTCTGTATGCTCGCCTACCAGCAAAAAGCTGGTGTTCCCCATGTTACCCAGGACAGAGACGATGAAAGGAGCCAATGAGAAGATGAAGTGGAACGTCCTTTGGCCGCTTCTGCAGAGCAGAGCTGGAAGAATTAGGCTTGCTCCAGCCCTCAGGTATGGGATAGCACTGCTTACTTCGGCCGCTGTATATTTCGGCACTGGGCGACTGGGTCTGTCCCTGGGAGCTGTGAGTGGTTTGGCCTCGCTGGTTTGGTTGCCCTCAGGTCTCTCGGTGGCTGCCCTCATAGGCGCGGACTTAAGCAACAGATCGACCTGCCATCTGGCAATATTTGGCCTCTAACCAAGCACGCTGTTCGCTCTCACGATGGCCCCGCTTGCGTTTTCGCGAGAGAACGTAGCGTAGCAAGGCAGGCGCACATTCCT
>DASYAN010000535.1:0-13597 GCA_036501345.1 Ktedonobacteraceae bacterium | reverse complement strand
AAAACGCTGTGCATAACGTTGGAGCTTTGTATTATCAGAAAAGTGTTCCAATAACACCGAAGCAAGCTTCCGCTGTGCTTGCTCTTCGGGAAAGAGTGTGGCCCATAGCAAAGCACATGATTGATAATCGATATAGGTCCCGGTGATCATCTGCTCGCGTAAGTAGGCTTGCCAAGTAGCTTGTCCGGGTTGATCAGGATGGGATTGTGAGTGCTGTAGCATGCCTAAGATGTGCGTTTCAGCCGGATAACATACCTCCTCAGCAGATTCCAACAATTGTTGATGGATATTGATACAGGCATTTTTATCTTTTTCAGTAACCCGTTTTCGTCTCTGCACATCATCGTACAACTCATACCACTGTTTAACACACTTCTCATAACGAGAATAGTTTTCTTCTCGTAATGGGACAACAACAGGTGTGATGAGAGTACCATCCAGTCGCAGCGAGTATTCAGCTAGCTGTTGTAGATGCTGCTCAAATCGAGGACGGACTTGCTTTAGAGATGCTCCTGCAGGACCACCTGCTCCCAGGAAAGAGAGAGCAGCGAGAGCAAGGTCAATAATATCAAGATCGGGAGATATTGAGGGAGACAAGGGCTGAAAGCAGCCAACTTCTGGAAGCCCAGTTAGACCCAGCAGAGGTGGCACAATCTTGTTAAAAACCACAGGAGCACATGCACGAAGATCTTGCGCTATCATTGTGAGCATGGTGAGGACAACACGCTGGCGAGAGGCATATTGGATATCAAGAATAGTCTCCTGAAATGTCGCAAGCAACGGAGAATGCTCTGCCTCACGGGAGACTGCAAGCAATAGACGCTGCATCACCTTCTCTACTTGCTGACAGATATCAAAGTCCTTGAACCTTTGGGCATCCTCATATACCTGTACTAATGCAAGCACAACTTCACACTCAAGATCAGGTCGGATAGTTGATTCTTTCGCCTCTAGCAGACATTCGCCTGCCAACAATGCGTCATGGTAGCGTTGCTCTTTGGCAGTTCCTTGAGGAAATACGATCAACTTCCTGATAATCTCGCAAGCGACAGGAGCTTCATCATTTGTTTTATACGCTACAGCTAGCAAAAACGGTTCACGCCACAGATCATCTTGTTGCCGCGCTTTTTGAACAAGATCATCTATTTCATCAGGATCAGTAGCCATACGACGCAGAATTTGACGCGCGGCAAAATACTCTTGAAAGGTGCGGTGAAAGAAGCCATAGTAATCGCCCGTACGCAAGACAAAAATACCTCCACGTTCTCGCATACGATCGAGAAACACTTCTGCCTCTTTTTGTCCCTGCTCTAGCAGAACGTTATCAATGCCTTCAATTGTTTTAGCAAACGATGCTAATACACCGCTGCGTGTAGCGAAGCTATTTTGTGTCTCTTGCATCTGGTAGGCAATAGGTCCAAGTCGCTGTATGGCCTGAGCTTCGGGAATAACTGGCAAACCACGACGAGCATTGCGCGTCTCAAGCAATATTTTTGTCAGTGTCGTATACAGTTCGAATCGACGGCTAGGTAGTTCAATACCCATTTGTTGCATGATTGCCAATAATGTGAGCAGAAACGGGTTCTGGACGAGTTCACGTATACCCTGGTGGCTCTGAATGGCATTGTTCAACCTCTGCTCAATGGCTGCCGCCTGTCTGGTTATATACTCTTCACTCTCTTCTTGAGTGAACAGACGCTCTTTGGTCTCTTCTGTGTGAGTCTTTTCCTCTGCCGGAAGACCTTGCACACCACTACGCGCACTCGCACGACACCAACGAGGCAAGAAAGCCTTGATTTGCTCAGGAGTCAGTTCGGCAATCGTATAGTGAGGATAGCCAGGAAATGCATTCTGATCATAGCCCGCCACACGCGAGGTAATCAGAAAATGATTATAGCTCGTCTTATCACTGGCTTTGCTACATACATCTTCAATAAACGACTTGATAGCTTCCTGCACCTCAAAGCGTTCTATAGGATCGCTTACCTCATCAAGACCATCGAATAGCACAAAGCATTGACCCCGCTCCAAACAGCGACTCAGCCATGGCAGCATGCCAGGAGTAGCCAGTTCGTCTAGCTCTTTGGGAGCAGAGGATAGATATTTCCAAAGCGAGGAGTCTTGACCATTTTTGGTTTGCTGGCCCAAGAAGCTTGCATATCTGCCCAAGCGAATGAAAATAGGTATAAGTACAGGGGAAACCTGCTTTGCTAGTGGATCTGTTTTTCCGCGACCCCGCCGCGCCATGTAGAGTGTCAGACGCAACAGCAGCGTGCTCTTGCCCATGCCAGGATAGCCCTGGATGACTGCTGCCGGATGATCTTTCGTCAAACGTTGCCAGAGATCCTGTATTTCAATTTTATCGCTGCCTTTTAACAATCGCTCATACTGTCGTTCAGCATCAATAAGGACGTGCTCCACATTTTTTGCTACCTTACCACGTCGAATACCTTCACGGAGAAGTTTGCTTTGCTCCTGTGTCAATAACTGATCAATGTCTGACTGGTGCGGTCGCAGCTGCATAGGAATGAAGATTTCGTCAAGCTGCACACGCGGCGGTAGTAAAGGGATACCTTCAATTGCTAGATCCTGCGTCTGCAATATTCTACGCGTGAGGTATTGCCGCTTGAGGGTTGCAGAAGATTCGACTATTGGCAACTGCCCAATAGCCCATACCAATCCTGTCAATAATGCCAGCACGATAAAGGTTGTGACGGTAATCTTCCAATGCTGAAATAGGAATGTGATGGGAAATTTGCCAAAGTCGGAATCTATGGCAGTAAATAACAAAGTTGAGAGAAGACTGAGGACAATGTTGAAAATACTCGACCATATCAGCCCGCGCACCGTCGAGAGCAATTTGCAGAACCTGACGAGCCATGCAGGGACACCGTGGGAGCTGGGCGACGCATTTGCTTCCATAATAATTACTCCTCAAGAGCAGGTTATGAGGTTGTTTTTTCTCCTACGTGTATAAACGTATCTGCATGGCTAAAGTATAATGCGGATCATGCCAATAGGGGCTATTTGAGATTGCAGAGGATCATTTTTCCTGCTCCTTTTTTGCTCCCTCCTCGGATACCTCTTCCATTAACTCAAACACGGATACGCCTAGCGCTTTAGCTAGCCTGTCCAGTGTTTCGGTATTGACCGTCCTATAGGGGTTACGAAACATTGATTTGACTGTCGTGAAGCTTACCTCTGAGCGCTGAGATAGCTTCGTCATGTTCAATCCCTTCGCTTCGGCTACCTCTTTGACCCTTAGCCTAATCATCGGCACCATTCCTTTTTATCCTGATTTTAACAGAATCACGACTTTCTCACGATTGCTAAAATTGAGCTGCTTTACTTAAAACAATTGTATAACAATGCTTTTTTATTGACAGTTACGAAAAATCATGGTACTCTCCCATCAATGGATATCGGCAATGTCTAAAAGGGGGGCTATTTTGAGCGGTTTAACACGTTTACGTTTACGAACTGGTGAAGAGAGGATAAACACATATCCATCCACCAGTGGAACCCAAAAATGGGTTCCGGATTTTATGACTATCTTCAATAGCCACGGTTTATCGCTAGAGGCATTTCAAGGCAGGATGCTAAAAGAGGCAGCCACTTGTATGCTCGTCAAAATCCCGGTGCCGGAAGAGCTAGCACAGAGGGTTTTAGATGAGGTCAACATGCTGTGCAAAACAGATTACGTCCTTAATACCGTTCGTGTTAGTCTAGTAGAGGTGAAAGACATGACCACTGGACCGCTCTATGGAGATATGCCCGTTCCAGGCAGTATCGATATTGAGCCATTTCTCCCCGATTTCATTCCACATGTTGAGAGGATTATGAAGGAGCATGGGGGACGACTCGAAGTGTTAGCAGACAAACATATAGCTCATTTTCCTCCCGGTGCCCTCAAAAGGTTCATCTGGCCTGCTTGCTATACCTGGAGGTATGATCTTTACTTTCCCGATGGTTACTGTATCATGCTCGCTAAAACGCGGGATGGGAAAAAGTTGCTAGGGTTTGATCCGAGAGAGTTTCCTGAAACTCTCAAGCGCAAGTATCGTGAACATTCATTGAAAACATAGCGAATTCATGCGTATCATTGACAATTCTTCCTCTTGATATACAGGTATAATTATGGCACAATGCCTGTATGTCAAAAACATCAAAGCATCCACAATTTACGGCATATATCCCGAAGATGGTGTTAGACGCTCTCAGAAAAGAGGCTGAGAGACAACATCGATCCATGAATGGACAACTTGTTTGGTGTCTAGAGCAGTGTTTAGGATTAGAGAAAGAGGAGGGAACCGATGCAACTGGTAGAACAACACATGATCAGCAAGACTGACTCACGCTGTGCAGCTATCGACAAAGCAGCATTCGCCTCCAAGAACCTCTATAATGCGGCTCTCTATGAGATCAGACAGCATTTCATCTTTGCTGGGAAGTATCTCAACTACAAGCAAATGGATAAGATCATGCAAAAGCATGCGGCTTACCGGATGCTTCCCAGCAAGGTGTCTCAGCAGGTTTTGAAGCTTTTGGACAAGAATTGGATATCTTTCTTTGAGGCACTGCGAGCTTATGAAGAGGACCCGTCCAAGTGCTTAGGCCGTCCGAAAATACCTGGATACAAAGACAAGAAAGAAGGGAGGAATATCCTTGTCTACACCATTCAGGCCCTCTCAAAACCAGCCATGAAACGGGGAATCATCAAACCATCAGGGTTGCCGATCGAGATCAAAACCAAGCAGAAAAAGGTCGATCAAGTTCGCATTGTTCCCCGCAATGGGCACTATGTTGTGGAAGTGGTCTATGAACGAGAGGAAGTCCAAGAAAAGGTGAATCCAGCCTTGGTTGCAGCAATCGATATTGGGGTCAACAACCTTGTCGCGCTAACTTCAAACAAAGTGGGCTTTGCCCCACGTCTTGTTAACGGGCGTCAAATAAAGAGTGTGAACCAATTCTACAATAAGCAACGAGAGCGTTTTCAGAAGAAGATGAGCAAGAATCACCACACTTCACGCGAATTAGAAAACATCACAAACAAGCGGACGCGGCGCATTGAGACCTTTTTGCACACAACATCACGACGGATTGTTGACCTATTGATAGCAGAAGGCATAGGCACGCTTATCATTGGCAAAAACCCCTTCTGGAAGCAGGACCCAACGATGCGCAAGAAAGATAAGCAGCACTTTGTCCAGTTGCCACATGCGCGTTTCATCGATATGCTTTGCTACAAAGCCAAACTGGTAGGGATACAGGTGATTATCACTGAAGAGAGTTATACCAGCAAAGCCAGCTTTCTCGATCTTGACCCAATACCAACCTATGGACAGATCGAGAGCGAACCTGTCTTCAGTGGAAAGCGTGTCAAACGCGGCATGCACAAAGCCAGTGACAAACGCAGGATCAATGCTGATGTGAATGGAAGCTACAACATCATGCGAAAAGCACTCCCAAACGTCTTTCGAGACAATGGGATAGGGGATGTGAATAAGACGATTGCGTCTTTCGTAGTACATCCTGAGAGGATCGTCGTTCCCCTCCGAACCCAAAAAGCCAGCGGTCAATAGAACGCTAGAGTTTTGGAACTATATCAGAGCGTCCTTCTACGGGGGGAAGAGATGACTGATGTAATTCCTCTACGGCCTCCCTATCTGTATAGGACTCGCCTTGATCAGGCACTCTGATCTCCTCTGGGTGTTCATAAGATTGCTCGACCGGAGTTGTTCCAACTGGTGGCTCTGGCTGTTCGGTGTGTCTATTACGGATCTGCGCAAGCTGCTCTTCGATTTCGTGTAAACGGCTGCGGCTGGCTTCGAGGTTGGACTGAGCCTTAGAAAACTTTTGTTCGGCCCTTTGCAGATCCTTCCTAGCCTCCCCGAGTTCCAGCATTAGTTTAGCCTCGCGTTTAGCCTGCTTCTTACGCTGCTTCTTAGCTTCATCCTGGGCAGTAGCAGTCTGCTGTGCGTTAAGTGTCTTTGCCATATTGTTTCCCTCAAGGGTCTTGTAGTATAGTTCAGCTATAATAAGAGAGGAGCATTGGTGAGAGACACAACAATGTTTGTGTTGTGCCTCTTCCCATCATATTCCATAGTATCATAAATGATAGCTAAAATGCTAGTGAAGCCTTGCATATTTTTGAACATCTTTTCAAGTATCTACTCAGGTAGAGAGTAGACAAAAGGAGAGTGGATAACTAAGGGTTGATAGAGTAAAGCGGAAAGGGCTATCAACTTCATGTAATCCACTACCCGTTAATTTGGCGGATGCACCGCTAGCACTTGCCCAAGGTGTGCCAGGTGATTGGCCCGACGATTCCATCGACTTGTATACTGGCATGTTTCTGCCAGCTCTCTACAGCGTAGCGAGTTCTTGGTCCAAATTCTCCATCAACTACCAGCGTCTTCCCATCCTGGTCTTTCATGCCACGAGCACTCAATTCTTGCTGGAGAACTTTCACCCAGGAACCAGTGCTGCCATACTCCTGCGTGGGTGGACAGGTTGGTTTAGGAGTGGGAGTAGGAGTCGGTTTGGGTTTAGGTACAGTTGCAGTAGCTGTGATACTAGCTCCGGGTGTCGGTGCGATGCTAGAGGAGGGGGTGACTGGAGTGAAGTCTGTATCATTTGTCCTAGCAGGAAGTGTGACAGAAATGGTAGGCACAAGAGAGGTTTTAGACATAGAAGGAGTATTCCATACATTAGGGACCGGTAAGAGTTGCAGATGGTGCTTTGTGACGTATGATGGGAAGAAGGCCGAAGCGCTTGCCCAGACAAGGCCCATAAGCAGGGTGAGGCAGAGCAATGTTCCCAGAAGTTTATACCCTACGAACCTCTTGTTGGAGAAACGTGGGATTATGGCCTCAGCTGGCATAGCATTAGCTGGTAGAATATTCTCCTTCGGAGAGGAATCCCATAAGCTCTGGATTGTGGGTAGGTGAGCCTTTAGTGCAAGTGGCTGGAGAGAGTGGTTCTCTTGTTCTTTGTCCGCTATTGCTTGTGTCTGAGCAGAGGAAGCCAACTGTGGTAGCAATAGCGTTTGCACTTGGTCAGATGATGCCGGAGATTTTTCCGGTGAATGGGAAGAAGCAAAATGGAGCATTGGCGGTACAGCTGTATCCGAAGGGCAGAGTTTCTGCGGTAGAGATGTGTCTGATAGGGCAGAGGAGACCGCTTGATCATTAATGATTGTAGATCTACTGGAAATTGAGAGTGCTTCAGGTGCGTGTGAAGAAACGGTGAAGGGCTCAATGCTGCTCAGCCAATCATTCGGTCGCGTCTCTTGCTGGGTGGAGGTGAACGTTTGGAGAGTTGTATGCAATGCTTGCGCGAACTCTTCAACAGTGCTGAAGCGCTCTTCGGGTTTTTTTGCCAGTGCCTGCAGGACGACTTGTTCCACCTGAATGGGTACTTCTGGGCATAATGCTTGCAGGGAAAGTGGCGCATCGACCCGATGTTGCATCATGATCTCCAAGGGAGTGCCTTGAAAGGGGAGTCGACCTGTAAGCCACTCATAGACGATGACGGCTAGTGCATACTGGTCACTGGCTAGACAAGGTTTTCCTTGACTCTGTTCAGGAGCCATATAGGCTGGTGTACCTACCTGTATCTGCGAGTTCACGAAGGAACTCTGCTCAAGGACCTTGGCTGTGCCAAAGTCACTGAGCAGGAGAGTGCCATCAGTGCGCAAGAGTATATTGTCCGGCTTGACATCGCGATGGATCACACGGCGATCATGGGCATGTTGTAAAGCCGAGGCCAGTTGACCGGCATAGCGATCGATTGTCTCGGGTGAGAGCTTCATTCCTCTGGGATAGTGCTGCCGGAGGGTGCCTCCCGCAATATATTCCATCACCAGATAGGGAGTGTTGTCACGGCTGAGGGCAAAGTCGAGCAGAGGAACAATGTGCTCATGACGCAGGCGGATGGTGCGTGCTTCATTGAGAAAAGCTTTGAAGTCTTCCTGACTGGTGAGTTGAAAGTGAAGTACTTTCACAGCAGCTTGGGAGTGGTCATAAAGGTGTTCGGCGAGATAGACCGTCCCGAAGCAGCCTTTACCAAGCATTTGGAGCAGACGATACCCGTCAACCTGCCAGCCAAGGAGTTCCTGTTGCTCTGCCATTGTTGTTCTGTTACCTTCCATGTGTACAATTATCGATACATCGATAGTAAAGAATACCAAGGTGTATTGTAGAGGTGTCATGTATGCACGTCAAGTGACGTAATTCACAGTGACTACTCGAAGATTGGTAGAGGTAGTGAAGAGAAGATATAGACACAACGGCTCTTCTCACGTATCCTACAATTAGGAGATAGTACCAAATGTCCAAGCCACTCACCAGCAGGCTAGCAGAAGAGAGCTCCTGAGTGCTTTACTATGCTAGCTGGCTCACGGGCACCCAAGCAGTCACGTTCTTTTGAACTAGGCCTTAAGCATGTTGATTGGAGACGCAAACACTTCCGAGGTCGACAATGCTCTCAATAGAAGGGAAATTAGATTGAAGAATACAATGCAACGAACCATAATGAGCACAGTAGGTCTCTTCCTACTACTTACCATATTCACCACCATTACAGCATGTTCAAGCTCACAAAGTTACAGTAGCAGTACGCAAACTAGTTCGGGAAATACTAGCACTAGTAACACGCAAACTAGTTCGGGAAATACTAGCAATGGTAACTCGGAGACACGCGATTTCACGATCAGTGGAGGTACACAGCCTACACTGATCGTGAACAACGATGTTGGTTCCGTGAATGTGCAGACTGGCAGTAATTCGAACAATGTGCATATCAAAGTCACAAAATCTGGAGATAACCCCAGTGATATCCAGACGAATTATAGCCAGAGCGGCACTACCATTACGGTTACGATCAAACGCATCAACCCAAACTCCAATGCTAAAGCCGACGCTGATATAACATTACCAAACAAAAGTGACCTGCAACTTCAGGATGGAACAGGAGATATTACAGTTACAGGTATTGAAGGGAAAATGTTACTGACAAATGGTACTGGTAGCATAAATGCGACACAGGCCACGCTCACTAGCAACTCCCAATTGCAGACAGGCACTGGCAGTGTGAATTTTAGTGGTTCTATAGGTAGTGGGAATTATCAGTTCCAGTCAAGTACAGGCAATGTCAATGTTAGCTTGCCTAGTAATGCTAGCTTTCACGTCAATGCCAACACGAATGTGGGCGGCATCACTAGCGATTTCCCTGGTGTCGCAACACAGACAAATATAGTCGGAGCAAGTGCCACAGGTGATGTTGGTAGTGCACCCTCGACCACCACTATAACTCTTACGACTAATACAGGTTCTATCCATCTGCAAAAGCATTGAGTCTCAATGCTTTTGCAGCTAGATAAGATGGGAAGGGGTCTGCACTCGCTTCAGCGACGCAAGGCCCCTGCTAATTCAGTCAGCGTTTAAACAGTCAGAGAGGAAACTTGGCTTACGGGCTCTAGGACCATACGCATACCATATTTAGGGCGCAACGTGACACGTGGCTCGAAGACCACCCGAAAGTCCGGCGCGAGCCGTGGCCTATAGTGCTGCAAAATAGTGGCGAGCAGCAACTTGGTTTCTAACTGGGCAAAGGGCATGCCAATACAAATGCGTGGACCAGCTCCAAAGGGGAAATAGGCTCCCTGCGGAACTTTCTGTGTTTGGACCGGATCCCAGCGTTCTGGCCGAAAGACCTCAGGATCACCCCAGATATCAGGAAGGTTATGCAAAACCCATTGGCTGAGGAGAAATACCGTACCTGCCGGGAAGCGATAGCCATCTAACTCAAAGTCCTCGATAGCTCTCCGCCCTTGTACCCAGGCGGGAGGATAGATGCGCCAGGATTCATTGATCACCCATTCCAGGTAAGGCAGTTGTGCCAGATCCTCCATTGTAGGAGCACGGCCATTCAGGACGCTGCGCAGTTGCGCTAGAAGCTTTTCGTATACCGCTGGATGCTGTGAAAGCAGGTAGAAGGTCCAACTCAGCGTATTCTGGGCAGTCTCGTGTCCAGCTGCAATAAAGGTCAGCACCTGATCATGCACTTGCTGATCAGTCATAGTATTGCCCTCGTCCTGTGCCTCAAGTAACATTGAGAGCACGTCCCCTACATCTTGTCCTTCGGCGCGACGCTGAGCAATCAGAGTATACACAAAGTTATCTAGTGTCTGCTTGGCTGCTATCCTCTTACTATAAGAGGTAAAAGGAAGTTTCCTCTGGAGACGTCTCAGTATGACTAGCTGCCGCGTAGGACTAGAGGTAAGAGCAGTAAAGGCATCTCCTAGTCTGATGGCCTCGGAAGACGAGTCGAGGTTGAAAAGAGCATTGAGGATGATACGCAACGTGAGCCGCTGCATGGCCTGAGCAATATTTATCACCTGATATGGTTGCCAGGTAGCCAGTTCCTCCTGCGTTAGTTGCACCATAGTCTCGGCATATGTCTCAATGCGATGCTTATGAAATGCAGATTGCACGAGACGCCGCTGCTGGCGATGAAACTCGCCATCGATGGTTAACAAGCCATCGCCGAGCAGGAGCCGTAGATTGAACCTGGCACCTGCTCGGTTCGGTTTCACAAAGTTGCGCGGGTTCTCCACGAGGATTGCACGTATATGTTCAGGGCGGAAGCAGAGTACCAGTGGTTCTTTACCCACATAGATGGTTGCCATACGTGGATATATGCGCTGTACACTACGCAAAAACGCTAGCGGGCCATTATTGAACTGGAATGCATTGCCAACAATAGGCAATCCTTTAGGAGATGGAGGCAATGTGGTATTTTTCATGAGGAATCCTGTCCTTCACAAGAGCACAATGCTACGGATCTATATACATGCGACATCTGATCCATGAAATACAAATGTACTGGTCTATCTGGCACATTGGAGCTTTATCTATAGCTGAAGATAATTCATGGGTTGATAAATGTCAAGACGAGTTCCATTGATTAACAAGGTCTGTAAATTCTCAGAGAAAAATCTCTTTTGCTACTCATACATGATGCATTGGGCAATAAAAACGACACATCTTCGAGAATTTACAAGTCTTGCATTGATTAATCAACAGACTGCTAGCAGGAGTACTTTTCCAGTTCTCAGGGATGAAATGCATTAAAATAGTGGTGGTAATGATATATGTGTTCTTTTGGCAATTTCATGTGCTAGCTTTTGAAAATCGCGATAAGCTCCTTGGACGGCTTGAATATGCGATCCAATCGCTCCATCAGCTGGCTTGAGATGGAACATAGGTTTATGGGCTTCCTGGGCAAGTGGCATTAGACTATGATAATGCTTGAGAAGTGCCAGACAGTAGGGATCTTTAAGAACAGACATATTTCCGCCATTATATTCTGCCAAAACATATTTTCGGTATTCGATTGGGATACGTGCAATCCAGCGGTCATATGCTTTCACAGGGCGATCCATACGCACAGCATGCTGTAAGACAATGTAGCCAACTGGTTGCATTTGTCCTTCAGGAAGAAGCAGATCTGCTGCTGGATTTTTTGCCAGACGTTCTTGCCACTGTTCACGCCATCTCCGCAGTGTTGGTCCTAAGTTACGCAACCCTTGTAAGGAGAAAAGGTCTGGAGAGAGTGGTACCACAACATAATTTGCAGCAATCAGGGCTGCTCGATTAATTGCACCTAAATTGGGACCCAGATCCATCAATATCAGGCTTGCATTATGCTGTTTTGCTGCTTTTTGTATAATTCGCCAGAATGCAGACATAACTCGAAATGAGCGCTCATCGCTATCTAAGCATTTAGGCCAGGCCTCTGAAAGACTATCTTCGAAGCTAGAAAGTAGGAGATCTCCAACAAGCAGGGCTATGGGGCCGCGAAAAAGAGAGAGCTGAGGGCCAGAAACTACGTCTTCCAGATGCGGATCTGCTATATCTCCTGTTCCTCGCTGCAATGGTAGTATACAACCTGCAATAGTATCTGGGTGCTTTCCCTCTGGCCACAATTGCTCCAGACGCTCTTCATCAAGAAAAGCGGCTGTAAGATTTGCTTGTGGATCTAAATCGGCAACAACCACTCGCAAACCCAGGTCAGCATACATCCAAGCTAGATGATAAACTAGAGAGGTTTTGCCAACTCCACCCTTGTTATTAAAAAAAGCGATAGCAGGCACATTCATACACGTTTCCTCAGAGTGACAAGTACATGTGTATCTTCTGCCTGAAACTCAGCCGGGGGATTGCCATTATTGCCTAGCTCTTTCTGGGCCAGTGAGATACCTACCCCGAAGCGTTGAACATAGCCAAGATTTTTCATTGCCTCAGCAATATGTGGATTGCGATAATCAGTAATGCCTGGCGTTCCAAAATTAGAGCGATTTACCTGTCCGAATGGACCGCCAGGATTACGTATCTCAATGCGATCTGAGAACCAAGAAATACGTACAGGGGCATTTGTACCTTCATAAATACGATGAAGAATCGCATTGCGTGCTAACTGTTGTAAGGCGACTATAGGATAATCTGGATGATGCGTCTCTATTGGCTGCGCTGTGATATCTAACGCTATTGAGATATGAGCTTCAAATGTCTCATCGAGTATCCGCAGCAACTCAGGCAAGGGCCCATCTATCTCTTTTTGCGCTTTGATCGGCGCTGTTAAGTCTGTGCCATCAAATCGAACGAATTGAACATATGCACCTGGAATGAAGCCTCGTGGATCTTTACCTATGACCAAGATACCAAGAGTGGTTGGCTTGGATTGAGGGTCAACGCTAGTGAAACGCATTGCCATAAGTTGTTGTTCCAGCGTACGGTGGTTTTGTTCAATGATATCGATAGGAAGGGTCGCAGGTAAATACAGGCGATAAAATAAATCCTGGTCGAGATCATCAAGGCTTGCAAATGATTGTGGATAGAGGTCAAAAGGCAAGTTTTTGAAACGTCGTTTCTCTACTAAATGTCGTTCTTCCTGTTGGGTTGCAATCGCTCTGCGCGGTCCAACACGTATCCATATTCGTCCTCTGAAACGGACTGGAGGATCATCTGATGGTTCTACTATAATTACGCCTACCTCGCATCCTCTGAGGACTCTCTTTTGAACGTCTATCCTTGGGAAAGGTAAAATATTCCCATTTGACCTCAGTTCAGAAAGGGTGAGGAGAAGCCGATCACTGATTGAGAGTTGTGCACATGTGCCATTATCATTCACACCTATGAAAAGAACTCCTGGATCTTGATGATTAGGCAGATCATTGGCAAATGCACAGATAGCTTCACAAATTCTATCTTTCTCGGCAATCGAAGATTTCCGCTCTACCCGATCAGACTCAAGGTCGTCTAACAGTAATTCCAATTCTTGGTCGTCCATGCATCCTCCTAAATCCCCTCTGATGTTGCTTAGCTCTGGTGTCATAAAATTAGTTCTATTATAAACTACCTTTCAAAGAAGAGAAAGCTTGAGTCCCCAAGATTTATAATGGACCCAAGAATTCGGACAGGGAAAAGGCCAGAAATAAGATATACTAAAGCATGATGAGGAAACAGTATACAGCTGCTTTCAAAGCGAAAGTAGTTCAAGAACTCTTGAAAGAAGAGAAAAGTCTGGCTCAAAT
>DASYAN010000534.1:0-7107 GCA_036501345.1 Ktedonobacteraceae bacterium | reverse complement strand
GAGCAGCAATGTACGAATGTGTGCGCCATCAACGTCAGCGTCGCACATAATTACGACACGGCCATAGCGTAGTTTGGACATATTGAAGTGCTCATCAATACCTACACCGATTGCCGTAATAATATTTTTAACTTCTTCATTATGTAGGATCTTGTCGAGTCCTACGCGTTCTACGTTGAGGATTTTTCCACGCAAGGGAAGAATGGCTTGAAAATGACGATCCCTTCCTTGCTTGGCACTTCCCCCAGCGGAGTCGCCCTCCACCAAGTAGAGTTCACAGCGATCAGCACGACGCTCACTACAGTCGGCCAGTTTGCCCGGCAATGTCGTGTCGAGCGCATTTTTGCGCTGGATGAGATCCTTCGCAGCTCGCGCAGCCTCGCGGGCCTTCGCTGAGGTCAGACACTTCTCGATAATTGCTTTAGCTTCGCTCGGCGTCTGCTCAAGGTACTGAGTAAGCATATCAGAGGTCACAGCCTCAACAATCGGACGTACGTCGGCGTTGTTAAGCTTCGATTTAGTCTGAGCTTCAAACTGAGGATTGGGAATTTTGACACTTATCACAGCCGTCAGACCCTGGCGTACATCTTCTCCAGTTAGATTACCATCCTTCTCTTTGAGCAGGTTAACCTTGCGAGCATAGTCATTCAAGGTACGCGTAAGCGCACTACGGAAACCAGTAATGTGCATGCCCCCATCAACGGTATTAATACCATTGGCAAAGGAAAACTCGGTAGAGGTCCAGCTATCATTATATTGTAATGCCACTTCAACTTTGACGTCATCAACTTCACGGACAGTGCTGATGGGACGTGCTTGCAGCTTATTGCGATTCTTATTCAGATAGCGCACAAATGAGACCAAACCACCTTCAAAATAGAAGGTCGCCTCACGATCCGTACGTTCATCTTTCAGGCTAATAGTCATACCTCGGTTAAGGTAGGCCATTTCACGGAAGCGCTGAGCTAGGATATCGAAGCTATAATCGCGTGTCTCCATAACGGAGAGATCAGCTAGGAAGGAGGTAATTGTTCCCTGACCCTCTTCGGGACCCACGGTAATCATCTCCGTGAGTGGAGTACCTCTTTCGTAACGCTGGTAATAACGATATCCGTCACGCTTGACATCAACCTGGCACCATTCCGAGAGCGCATTAACGACAGAGACACCAACTCCATGCAGCCCACTACTGATCTGATAGCCTCCTCCACCAAATTTTCCGCCAGCATGCAGCACAGTCATAACTACTTCAAGCGTTGAGAGACCAGGACGCTGATGATGCTCTTCGACAGGAATACCACGCCCATTGTCTTCGATCGTAACCACACCATCAGCGTGGATGACTACACTGACAGTATCCGCATAACCTGCCATCACTTCGTCTACACTGTTATCGACAACTTCATAGATGAGATGGTGAAGCCCACGCTGGTCTGTCGATCCAATATACATACCGGGACGCACGCGTACGGCTTCCAAGCCTTCGAGAATCTGGATATTCTGTCCGCCATAACCATTGCTGCCGTCACTATTCAATTTTTCTGTACTATTCGTACCATTCCCACTGGTATCTTGATCTTTTGCAAGTGCATCATAATCTTGGGAGGGTTGCTCTGACACTATCGATTCTCTCGTCTTTGCCATCAAAAAACTCCGCTATGGATAGCTACGAGGCTGGGACCGCACCTTTTAAGAGATAAATCCTCTTATGTAACCTCATAGATTTTTTCTTCCAGGCATACCCTGAGACTCACACAAACGCTACTACCCACGAGAGCACAAAACTACCCTAGGCCTCTCGTGTCAGGAAGCGGTTTGTGGGGAGACAGGCCTGACCAATCTAAGATATATTCCAACAGAACAGACAAAATGTGGTATTGCTACACCATTTCGTCCCGTCATTATATCACATTTTCGCTGTCTAGACAAAGTGGGTAGGTTGAACGGACAACCACGGTCCACCCAGTAGACTCCGTTAAGAATTTCTCATCGGAGTCGTCTATCTGTAAGCACAGATATCAGCCAGTAACTTCCTTTTTAGCCTGCCTGCTTAGAAGCGGTTTCCTGGCATGCTCATTCCTGGGCCAGCATTCATGGGTCCATTGGGCATACCGGGCATTGGTGCACCAGGCGGCATAGCAACCGCTCCCATGCCAGGCATATTTGGCATACTTGGAGCCAGCGAGGCACTCCCCAAACTAGTAGCGCAGTAGGGGCAAAACGTCCAGCGCAGTTCTAGCAGGCGCTCACACTTGGGGCAGGAACGTTTCAGCTTCTGACCACATGATGGACAAATCTGGAAATCTGACTCAACGCGTGCATGACAATTGTTACAAGTCTGGCGTTCCGTCATCTCCGCTAGGAGCGATTCTTCTTCTAGTTGTCGCTCGTAGATTTCGGCCAAAGTCTGGCGAGGGCGCAGAATCATATAGATAAGCAAGCCCGCAATTGGAAAAATGGCTGCTAGCACAGTAGCTAGGATTTGGGATAAGAAATCTTGTGTGCGTGCACGGACATCACGAAATGTCCACATTACGGTGCTTAACCAGAAGATCACAAAGAAGGTCACCGCACAACCTATCATAGCCCCAACATACCCTGATATAGACCCCAATGGACTAGACGACCCTCCCGTCGCGCCAGACTGCGGGGCTACAGCTGCAGTCAGGAAAACTAACATCATTCTGCTCACAGGACAAATGCCCCTTTCAGAAAAGAGATTTCAGCTACTTTTTTGACAATAAAACACTATTGCGCTCGGTCTGTTTTTAGACTACGTCACACTGCAATTTATGACGTTTTACAAGGCAACAAATGACAGAAGTAGGACTATTCGATAAGTGCTCCATAAAAATCCTTTCTGGGGACCCATCTCCAAAAGGATCGGGCTCCTGACTACTTCTATCGACAAAACGCTTTTTGCAGATAAGTGGTAACTGCTTGTTCAGCCTAATTTTCTTATACTGGCCGACCACCTTGCAGAACTGCGACATGCCTCAAAGAGGCCTTCAACCATTGCATGCTCTACTATATATCATACATGGCAGACAACAGATACTCTGAGATCTTTGACCATGTTTTCCATTTCCCTATTATAAAGACGAAACTGGAGGACAATTCGATACCATTTACGGGTCCGAGGTATGTGTAGTCTAGGAATTAGTACTTTTTTCTCATGATTTAGCTGTTTTTGAGGTGATATGATATTTTCTAATTGATGGTGTTTCTATGCATATTAAGTAGCCAATGTGGGGGATTGTGCTCTACACTAAAATAGAACTTACGTTCTACCACCTAAAGGAGGCCTTTTCTCATGGCAAGAGGCGGCTACATTCGCGAATCTTCAGGAGAAGAACTACCAGTCGAAGTAAATACAAATATCCCTGCGCGTGCTACTCGTAGACTCCAGCAGGCCAGCAGCAAGGAAGAGGCCGATACCAGAACTGCTTATGGTGCAGTCCTTACTCCAGCAATCCGTGGTAGTTCCCCTAAAGGGCAGGTAGCATTAGCTTCTCAGCCTCCTCACCCTGCAAATACGGTTAGGCTTGCAAAGCTGCTTCTGCAGCCACAACAGAGACATTTGTTACGATGGATGATTTGTCTGGTCTGCGGTGTAATCTTTCTCTCCATTTTACTTTCGGCTGCCATAAACCTGCGTCCCCATGGTTCAGAATTTTTAAGTTTCAGTGGATCTGGAAGCTATTCCGTGCAGGTTGGCGGCAATCTGGCAAATACCTGGGAGCAAGATCATCCATTGGCTTCAAAAAATCCACTTCAACCGCAGGCTGGTCCTTACTCCATAGTGGGTAACCCTTCTATTAGTGTGGATTTTATTAATCAGGTGCTTGCTGCGTATCATTCGCCTGCTGCCGGAAAAGGTCAAGCGTTGTATGATCTGGGCGTGCAATATGGCATTGACCCAACTTTTGCCCTGGCATTTTTTATGCACGAAAGTTCTTTTGGTACCAAAGGTGAGGCAGCAAATAGCTTGTCGTTAGGCAATCTACGTTGTATTCCTAATTTTCGTTGTCAAGATAATTTCGCTTGGTTTAATACCTGGGAGGACGGCTTCAAGGCCTGGTACGAGTTGATGCGCAATCTGTACGTGGCTCAGTGGGGCTTGACCACCGTGGATCAGATTATTCCGAAATATGCACCAGAGGCTGATCATAACAATGAGGCTGGATATATTGCTGCACTCAAGCATGCTATAGATACTTGGCATGCCAACGTGATATTTGTATCCCAGTGAGCCATTTTCCTATTACTGGTAATAGGTCGCAATATCATCATTATCCACAGGAGATAACAATAACCTAAAACTAGGATTATAGCTCGTATCACAGCTACTACATGAGACAGCTTGTGAGTAGCGCCGTGTTCTGGGATATTTTTTACCACAGCTTGGACATTCATACAAATAGCGAATTGGGCGACGTTCACGGCGTATGCGTTCTCGTGCCACGCTCTCGGCATGTAATAGAGTACGTAAATCTTCTAGTGTATAGCCAGTAATCGCAGCCTCATCCGCTGCGATAGAATCATAGCCATGATGATGGTGGCGACGAGGTGTGCCTTTCACACGATCAGCTAGATGAATTAATTCATGTGCAACAGTCACTTCTATCGATTGTGGCCCCATGTCTGGCTCGATAAAGATGATATGACGATGTGCTACTTGTTCCCCAGATGATGCTTTGGGCTGGCGGGAGACAGAGAGTGCATTGATATAACAGTAGCAACCAAGCGCCATACTATTGAGTCGCTTGCCCGTCCATTGTTTGAATTCCTGGCGATCTTGCGTGATGGCGAGGAAGCGTAACTCGGCTGTTGGAAGCTGGAGTTTTTCCCAATAGTGCATCAACCAATGGTGGAGCGTAGAATGATCTCCATGAATGATTGGCTCTGCCTGCTTTAGTGGAGGCATAGATGCTGTTGATCGTTTTGAAGGCATGGATTTACTCACGGTTACAATGACCACCCTTCTAGTCCTAGCGGGCAACCCAAATGGTTCCCGGTGAATATAGACAAACAGAATGATAACAGATTTACATTTCTGTATATCTGCTACCATTTAGTATCATAAGTTACAGTATATCAAGCTGAAAACACGGATGCAAGAGGAAGAAAAGTGAGTTTTGGGAAGAAGGCTTGACACCTATCCCAGACAAGCGTTAAGATGATGGTTATATTCTTACGCAAACCTCCCGTACCCGCAAGGATGGACTTCTATGTCACTTCAAATCTGTATTAAGACTGATAAATCGCTGCCACATCTCGCTGCAGAGATACGCGATATGTTTTCGCTTCCCCCTTTCAAATTAGATTTGCATGCGCAAGAACCATACTGCCAATTTGAGATGTTAGGCATGCTGGTATTCATGCATCAAACTGCTGAAGAGGATCGTGACCCTGAAGTTAGCAACTACTCCTATTGTTTTGACTTGCAAATGTCCTTCACCGACCACGAACTTGATACGGATGCGATGGAATATCATCTCCAAGCTTACTATGCTCAATTACTAGCTTTCCGGCTCAATGTCGACACGGCTTGCCACGAGAAGAAGAAGATCGGACCACACTGGCAGATTCGGTATTGCTTCTACTGCAAAAACTCGAAATGGAATGGTTCAACCCTGTTTGGGGAACCCGGTTGGGAGCCCGCTGTCATTACCTACCCACCTAGTCCATGGCGTACCATGCGCCCTGTGTGATCTATGATGCTCGCTTTAATGTGCATCTTCTCAACTTCCTACTGTGATATTTTTCATCATGCTCGCAAAATTTCTAGACTCTACCCTATTGATACTTGCGTGCAGGTAAGATAGACTTAATAACAACATCAGAAAATATCCTGGGAAACTAACGGGAGCGGAATGCTCCTAGCTAAAACCATTTCTCTGCAAAGGGGGCAGGCAGAAAGGAGTAACAGCGTTTTCTCTCCCAAGTGCAACGCGAAGGATCTCCACGCCACATTTTGATGAAAAAACAGAACAACTTATTAAAATCTGCTCGCATCGAGAGGTGCTGGACACCTGAGTTTGTGAGTGGCAAGGTTGGAGTTAGCCTTTATACCTACATCCGTTGGGAAGCAGGCAGACAAAGGCCGTGCCATTCTTCTCTTACTGCGCTTTGCCAAGTTTTTGAGATGTCAGCCGAAGAATTGGGGTTCACTCATCCTGCTGATCTTCGTCGAGCTATACCTCTAGGAGAACAGACAGAGCAGTATCGTGAAATGGATGAAGCCTTAACTACCTCCGATGATCCACAGGTATCTGCTGAAACACTCGCGCAATGGACTTCTGGCATTGCTGAGTGTTGGAGAAACTATATAGCTGGGAATCAGGCTGAGCTAGAACGCACCGCACCTACCTACCTGACAGGTTTAAGCAAACCAACACTTTCACCAGGTCCGGATCAGAAAACGGCTGCGGGTCTCACATCGCAGGTCTACCAACTCATAGCCTTGCTAGATCTACAACGCGGAGATTTTGCCGCAGCACAGACCAACGGAACGCAAGCGCTTGTTTACAGTCAGCTTTCTACGGATTGGAATATGTACGTTGCTGCACAGATCCGCTTGGCAACAATCTTCTCCGCCCGTAAGCGAGTTGGATCAGCTTTGAGCGCCTATAACGATGCTCTGCGCAGGGTGAACGCTGGCATTGATAGCATTTCTCCGCTCCTACACAGCTGGATCTTCGCAGGGCTAGCAGAAATACAGGCAGCCATGGGGCGAGAACAAGAGGCACTGCAATTCTTAAAACTGGCCTTCGCAGTCTTCCCTCCAAAACCTGAAGAGGACCCTTGCTTTGCCTATACCCAATACGACCTCACCACGCTCTTTTTATATGAAGGCATGGTCTTTCTCAGACTAGGCCAACCCAAACACGCCTGGGATGCCTTCGCACGAGTCGATGAGCAGAAACCTACTCCCCCAGCACGTCTGCGTGCCGAATTCCTCAAACACCGAACTTATACCTCGCTTGTACTTGGCAATATGATACAGAGCTGCATCTACCTAGAGGCTGCCGCCAAAGCAGCACAAGCCATCAGCAGTGATCTAATTCTCAGCGAGATCTACACATTCTATGAGCACATGCTCGC
>DASYAN010000533.1:0-3329 GCA_036501345.1 Ktedonobacteraceae bacterium | reverse complement strand
GATGGTTTCTTACGAAACAAGCCTGGGACTGGCTCTTAGTGGAACCTTGATGTGGGCTGGCACGTTGAGCATGGTAGGCATTATTCATCAGCAGGTTGCCATGGGCATCTGGTTCGTTGCAGCACAGCCCCTGGGTTTCCTGATCTATCTGATCGCGGGTGTTGCCGAAGTCAACCGTGCACCATTTGATCTGCCGGAGGCGGAACAGGAACTAACTGCTGGCTATCTGACCGAATACAGTGGCCTGCGTTGGAGCCTCTACCAAATGGCGGAATACATCAACATGATTACGGTCAGTTCGGTCGCTGCAACGCTATTCTTCGGTGGCTGGAGTTTCTTTGGACTAACTGATAGCATTCCTGGTGTGTCGATTATTATCTACCTGATCAAGGTTGCAATTTTCCTCTTCTTCTTCATCTGGCTACGTGCCACTCTACCTCGCATCCGCTATGACCGCCTGATGCGTCTTGGCTGGCAATTGCTATTGCCGCTGGCCGTACTGAATGTGGTCATCACTGCAACGTGCGTGGCACTAAATCTGCCATGGTGGGTCTGTGGTCTGGCAGGGCTAGCCGTGATTGTGGTCTTGCTGATCGCCATTCGTCGTAAGAGCTTTATTGAAGGCACACGCTTCGAGGAAAAACGAGGCAAAGGTGATCTAGTGCTGCCATCTTCGGTGCGTCTGGTGAAATTTGAGAAGGTTACACCAGAACTGGAGCAAGCTGTCAACGGAGCTGGAGCTAATAAGCAAGAGCAGGATGTAAAAGCTGTACAGGTATAGGTGATTGCTGAGGAACAGTGGTGATTGCTTAGTGCAGAATCAAGCGACCTTTTTGGGCTGGACCAGATGAGGTTCATGCGAAACCCCATACCAGGCACACACGCGAGTCTCTAATTCGTCAGCACTGAGGAGCCGATCAGCCTCAGAAACGTTGCGCTTGCCGTGAACCCACTTTGGCTCAATCGGGTTGAGCCAGGGGCTTTTGGTGGGCAAGAGGAAAGGCAGCAGATGTACGCCTTTGCCCTCACATGCCCAAGGACCTCCTTTGGACTGCTCTACCGAGATTGACGAATGGGGTGGTGGCAACATCATCCTGCTACTCGACCTCGGGTGCGGTTTACTTGCGGCACCCCTGGAAAAGCGAGATTTTGAAGGATATGTCTTTGCGTCTCTGCTTTCCCGACGTATCCTACGTATACCACACACAGTATGCGACATGCAACGATAGGCGTTCGGGCGTGCTGGCGTGCAAGAAACTGCCTTGTCTACTTTGTGCACCCATCCACTCTGTCCTATCAGAGATGTCCGCTTTGTCCCTTAAAATATGGGCATACGTTGGGTATATTTATTATGGGTTTCAGCGGACATACCTGAGCTTAAACCCCTAGAGCGTCGGTCAAATAATCAAGCTGCCTGAAGGAAAGCATCAGAACGAGCTAAGACATGCAAATTATGGATGACAGCGCAGCGTAGGTCTTGACTGTCTGACTTGCTCTGTGGTTGTGCTTGAAGAGCCTATCCCTTCCATCTACTTTCCTTTCTTAGAAATTTATTTCAATCATGTCGAATACATTTAAACAAAATGAGTATTACTCTCAACTATACCCATCCTATGTGTAAATCTCAACATTAAACCGATCTTACACAAATTTGGTGAAGGATGAGGTTATCTTTCTGGCTTCTCACCTTTTTCAAGCTCAGCTCCAGATTTGTTGCTACTCTATTGAAGAGCTTATCACCAAGATTGTGTAAGATCGGAATAATTCCCAAATTTACAAAACGCTATGCACTGTAGACGCAGATACCGTATCTTCCTCTAAGGGTGCCGCTTTTCGTGACCAAGGAGTGAGCTTGAAACTCTCGCCACAGAAAGCCGCCCCTTAGCTAAAGATACACTATCGATTCGATGTCGTAGGAGGCCTCCGTTTCGTAGTAGTAGGCTTCGGTTTTGCTCGTGCTTCATCTCGTGATTCTCTTGCAGCTCGTGCTTCATCTCGTTTTTTGGTTTCGTTTGCATCTAACCTTTTATCAAGTTCTGTCATCCATCCATTATACAGCTGTGCACTATTCATCAGATTTTTCTGTTTTTTTGTAAATGAAGGGACTAAAAGTGGAATTCCAACTGTTGCACCGGCTGCTAGACTTAACGCAGTTAGCTTTGAATTTGTCTTTTTTACTTTATTATTTATATCAGTATACATACGTATTAAATCTACTTGTGATTCATTTGCCCCTAAACCAGTTGGCCCTAGCTTGTGCAATTTTGATAATATATAGGAGTAACCACGAGGCCCCCTATCCATTTCTGCTAAAGAGAGGACTTTCGAAGAATCATTCGTGCTATTCTGAATAAGCATCCTTTTCTTGAAAGAATCAAGATCCTTAACACACTCGTTAGGATTGTTCTTCCACTCACTTTCTTTCTTGTTACGGAAATTTTTGAATTCTACTGTAATATCATAGCTATCTTTTAGCGTCCGCGAGGCTAGCATACGTGGCCAGTCCGTCCGAATTTCTCCCTTAATCTTCTTATACTCTTCTCTTATATCTTTTGGTTTATCTTTTGGTATAAGTTGGGCAGTGTCTAATTGTGATTGTCTGGTAGTCATGCGATCAAGACTCTGACCCGGCTGGAGCGTGAATACACTAGTCGTAGCTTGCTGAGTAGGATCCATTGCTTGATGACTCCAATAATGTTGTTGAGCTTGCATCATTCGCTGATGATGAAGAGTAGCTGGATTTGAAACTCCAGGTGTATTATCTGTACGGTTTTGCTGCTGGTCTCCTCTATTTATTCCTGTTTCATGCTGCATTGTATCTCTCCTTTTTTATAAAGCATTTCAAACAATTTTCGTAAAGCACTCAAAAAGAGTAACTACTTGTTCTTGCTAACGGGATATGAGTCCTATTTGTTAGGGATCCCTTAGCGAGGTTTGATACTAAGGATACCTTGCAGAAGGGCCTTTTTCTAGGGACAAAGCGGCCATCTTGGACCAAAAAGCGGACAGGTTGGATGGGACAGAACGGACAAAAAAACGCTGAATGGAAAAGAGTGCTTGAGGCACGCACAAAAAGAACAAATGTTCAGTGCTCTTTCACGCTCGCCACAAGCCAAATTTTCCGTTCAGCGAAAAAATTAAAGCTATAGCGAGAAATAAGGTGGTGCCCTTTCTACTCAGTTCAGAGATTGGGTGGTCTCCCCCTTGACTGTGCATGGTAGAGTAGAAGGAAAAGTTTTTGTGCGATCAGGGAGACCTCTCATCATGGAAAAACAACAAACAGTGACAATTGGCTCGTTCTGTTTGAATGAAGCGTGTGTAGATTACCA
>DASYAN010000532.1:0-14671 GCA_036501345.1 Ktedonobacteraceae bacterium | reverse complement strand
ACCTGGAGAATCAGTGGCATCTCTCCCTGAACCAGCCTCCTACACTCTCAAAAGATCAGCTGGCAGAGCCATTACCAACGTCATTGCCAGCACCTAACCCCTACAATGGTACAACTATTGCTCTGCTTCTATTAGGGATAGGGCTAGTAGTAGTCGCGCTGCTTGGTCTGGGTAGCATCATAGCATATCAGCGGCGAGTAAGACAAATGGCGTTACTGGCTCAGCAGATGCAATATGCCCCCCCCCATATCGTACCAAGTCAGAAAGGGCCACCAAAATGGTCGCGCCAGACAGGCTATACACCCCCGGGCAACTATACATCCCCATCGTCGTATGCTCTACCAAGACAACCTCGTGTGCAACAGTCTCAGTATTCAGGGGTACCATCCTACCCCCCGAGCCAGAGGCAATAAAATATACTATAAATGTGAAATGTCTTTTAATACAATAAATAATGTGGGATTGTAGGGTTTTTAGTTCATCTTATAAGATGACAGAATAGGAGAAACAACCGAAAATGGGCAAAAAGATGATGCGGATGGTAGTGGGTGATCCATCAGCCCCTTATTATCCATCCGATGTACTCTCACTGGACGAATTAAGTTATTGGATTGCGTTCAGCCGCGTATTGGGCATTGGTCCCGTGCGCTTCAAGCGGCTCCTCGACTTTTTCCATGAGGATGTTGCAGCAGCTTGGCAGGCCAGTTCTACGGCACTTGCTGAAGCTGGACTTGACCAGAAGACTATCAAAAGCTTTATCAAGCAACGTGCCTCCATCGTACCCCAGCAAGAACTCGAACGCTTAGAGCGTCTGCGTGTACGTATCATTACATGGAAAGACGAAGCCTATCCACCATTGCTCAGAAGGATCGAGTATGCGCCATCGGTCCTCTACATCTGCGGCAATCTCACTGATGACGACCGACATTACTCGCTAGGCATTGTCGGTACGCGCAAAATGAGTGCTTATGGGCGACAGGTGACGGAACATTTTGCACGGGAACTTGCCAGAGGTAAAGTCACCGTTGTCAGTGGACTAGCCATGGGTATCGATACCGTTGCCCATACCGCGGCCCTAGATGCTGGTGGGCGTACTATCGCCGTTCTTGCCTGTGGGCTGGACATAATTTATCCTGCATCGAACTTCAATCTTGCCAAACGCATAGTCGAATCGGGTCAGGGAGCACTGTTAAGTGCATTCCCATTAGGTGTTCAACCGGAGGCGGGAAACTTTCCAGCCCGCAACCATATCATTTCAGGACTCTCGCTAGGCATCTTGGTGGCCGAAGCTCCCCAAAAAAGCGGGGCACTTATTACCGCTAACTCCGCCCTGGAGCAAGGCCGCGAAGTTTTTGCAGTTCCCGGCAACATCTTTTCACCCGGCGGTACTGGCGTAAACAAGCTCATTCAAGATGGTGCCCACCCGGTGACGCATATCAACGATATTTTGATGAGCCTGAACCTCTATATGGTACCTCAACAGGTCGAAGCCCAGGTAGATCTACCCACCAGTGTCGAAGAACAAGCTCTACTAGCTCTGCTCGGACAAGAACCCTGCCATATCGACGATCTCATTCGCGAATCCAAACTCGCCGCTCAAGACGTTACGGCAGCTTTGACGACGCTGGAGTTAAAGGGGATGGTGAAGCAAGTGGGTGGGATGCAGTATATCCGAGCTGTGCGTGGTTGATCATGCTTGTATCAGGAGTCAAGGGAATAGAGTTGATTATGCATTTCTTATCTTACGCATATATTCATCATGAGGACCTATCTAGTGCCATAGCATGTTATCGTCTTGCATGTATCCTAGAGCGCGATATCCCTTTTTGTTAATACGGATAGCATATTCTTGTGCAGTTTGATCAACACATTTAAATTCCAAGCTTGGATAAAGCGTGTTAAGAGCAACGTTCCTAAAAGCTCTATCAGCTTGTTTTTGAACATAGGGAGGAAGTTTTTGATAGAAGCCGCTAAATTTCTTGCTGAAAGAGTTCTGCAAGACTTTTCCCCTGAACGTATGGAATTGTTTCACCAGCGAGATGCTCAGCAATGACTTCCTCTCTCTGTTTCGCTGAGTATGCTCGTGACTCTGGACTAGCAAGTGTCTCATCCCACTTTTCATCCCATTCCATCGCTTCAATCTCTTCTAGAATGAGCTTATCATATCTTGGCTTTTGAGAGAGAGCTTTTCTGCTCGTTCCTGTGCTATTTTGAATGCTGCTTTGATATGATCTGTTGCCATGGTTATCCTTCCTTGGTTTGTTTGTTTGTGACTATTTACGACCTCTGGAGAAGAGTATAGCAATTTTGTGATAGTTTGTCCATGAATAAGACAACTCTAATTTAGAAGTTCGAAACCAAATTTTTGGAAACTTCGAAAATCAATTTTTTGGAAACTTCGAAAATACTGATAGAGCATATTACGAAGTTTAGTAATATATCCGCTATGGCTTGCTCTAACTAAGAGCTTCGATTGCCCTGAGGACGGTTCCTATGTTTGCGACCACTGATATCAAGTTGCGTTCTGTGTGATAGGATAGAAAAAACACAGGAAGAAGAGGAAAATAGCATGTCCTATTTACCAAGTCTTATCGCACTTGCGGGCGTCTGGACCCTTGCAGTCATGAGCCCTGGTCCAGACTTTGCCGCGACTGTCCAATACGCCACAACGCGCTCCCGACGCGATGGTATGCTTGTTGCACTTGGCATTACCAGTGCTCTCTTTATCTGGATCATCGGAAGTCTTGTTGGGTTAGAAGTCCTGTTAGCTCGGATGAGCTGGCTGATCGAAATGATCAGAACAGTCGGCGCGTGCTATCTCGTCTACCTTGGCGTCAAAATGATTCTTTCTGCCCATCGCCCAATCTCACAGGCGTCGTCCCAACCGGCTCGAACACAAAGCTTTGCCGTCTGGCGCGTGGGATTTCTGACCAATATCAGTAACCCGAAGGCGGTGGCATTCTTTAGCAGTTTATTCGTCGTTCTTTTGCCTTCCCATTCCCCAATCTGGGTTCAAGTAGCAAGTGTCATACTCATGCTCGTCATCGCCGTAAGCTGGTTCTGTATTGTTGCTTGCGTCTTCTCGGTTGGCGCAATTAGTAAAGCCTATCGGAGAGCAAAACGCTGGCTCGACTACATCACAGGCGGCATTTTTGTTGCTCTCGGGATACGTCTCGCCATAGAAAAGTAGCCATTTCTCAACAAGGCCACTGATGCGCTGCTCAATCATTCAAGATCACATCAGTGGCCTCTTCTATTGATAAATTGATAGATGTGCTGTGCCAAGGACTCACTACGCTTGCTGATGATACTGAGCGCTTGCGTTCTTTAACCGACTTTCCCCATCTCAAGATTACCCTTAAGAATGCGGATTGGTATGAAAAGTATTTTCAAGCTTAGGAACCGCCCTTGTCCTAGTGCTGAACAACTTCCTGATCCTGTTGCGCCTTGGCTTTTCCCAATTGCTTTACGGAATGGCATGGTAAGACTACACGACGGTAAACGACGTGAACATTCCGTCCATGAAATGGGGCGTACCCTTTGAGTCAGGAATGAAGCAAAGTGCCATGTATGTGCTAGGTCGTAAGTGTAGCTTGATCCAGCCGTATTGATGAGGACTTAACGCTGCCATCCCGCCATAATCAGTGAAAGGAGGTGTACCAGCAGGCTTTTTCAGAAAATTGAAGATGTCCGTGGATGTTTTGTTTGGTGCCATTTTCACTAGAGCAAACTCATGTGCCTGTGGTCCATTATTGATGACTTTCAATGTTGTAACCTGAGCCGATAAGGGTTGGTCAAAGGTGAAGCTATAGTCTGCGAGCGTGAGGGCGTCATCTTCTTGTGGGAGATCTGCTGAATCCGCTGGGTCCGTGACGACAAGGGGAGAAACCATCCCGTGCATGTAATGAGATAGTCCATCAGGTCCCTTGACGAAACAGACAATAGCATATTGACCTGCAGTGAGCTTTAGGATAGCTACCTGGCTTAGCTTAGAACCAATCGTATTGATGCCGCCGAGGTCATCTGCCATATGGAATGCTGTAACTGGATTGCTATCTAGGGCTTGTTTAAAGGTTTGATAGTCAATGTTGTTGTGCAGTTTTAGCACCGTTGCCTGATGTGGTGATGGTCCATCATTGTTAAGGGTGATGGAAACGGTGCCTGCTTGGACCTTTGCTGGGATTTGGAAAGTGTCGTCTCTCGCCTGAATAGTAATAGCTGGTATATTATATGCTGATGTTGCGGTAGTAGCAGAAGCCGTATGTGTCTGGTTTTCGCTACCACTGCAAGCACTCAAAACTGATACACACACGAGGAACAGACCCAGCAGTTGCCAGGAGGGTATATAGCGACGTTTTAGGAATAGACGCATTTCAATTACTCCTTACGGGGACTGGACGTAAAAAAACGGTTCGTTGTTTGTCAAGGCAAAGAACATCTATTTATGTAGCGATCTATACAAAATGAGGGAAGCAGGAAAGGTCCTACGGAAGTATAGATGGTTCGTCTAGGGGGTGTTCTATCAACCTATAGAGAAACTCTCACTGCTCCAGCTTATCTCTTAATTTACGGAGGAGGTTTTTTCTCTCTCTTAAGAGAAAGCTTTCTCATAGCAAGATTCTAAGGTATTGGGTGATATGATGTCTAGGGACAAAGCGGCCATCTTGATCAGAAAAGGGACATCTTTAAGGCATAAAGCGGACATCTAGTGTTAGGCCCCATATAAGCCTTCTGATAGGGCAGGGTTTCATGATCTGTGGTTTTCAGTTTGTCAATCCAGAAACATAAAAAGAAAGATTTTGCCCCATAGACAATTGAAAAAATGATCTATTCATGTTATACTAGATTATAGTTTCAGTACTGAAAAATATATGTGTCCACTGCTTATGTATGAAAAGGAAGAGAAACGTGGTAAATTGGTTGGAAGGGATACCTCTCCTCTGGTTCTCCTTTAGGCTCTCTGAGTCTAGCAAAATGTCTTTTCGCCTGCTGCAGCTCTCTTCGTTCTCCCACGCTGCGAGGAGAACATGCTGTATAACGATGCTTGTTTGGTTGTACCAGGGTGCACAATTCCTCAGCATTTCCTCTCAAAGGTTCCTCAATCATCGTCTGTGTAGAAGTGTCTGTGTTGGTAGAAGTTAGGCAAGCTCTTCTAGTATTGCAAACTGGAGAGCTATTCCCTATTCCAGCAGCGCTCGTACTTCAACAGGAGAAGAAGCAGTAGGCATTTTGCTCTCTGAAGTGCGAGGCGAAAAGGTTTATTGGCTCTGGCAACGTCGCCTCCCGTTGGGAAAAATAGCTACCCTCGATGGAGATCCAGGTCTGGGCAAGTCTAACCTGGCTCTGGATCTGGCGGCTCGTGTGAGCATGGGTCGAGAGATGCCCGATGGTACTCCAGGCATTGAGGGCGGTGCTGGCGTGGTCCTGATTGCTCTAGAGGATGGGTTGGCCGATACCATTCAACCACGGCTCCAACGAGCTGGCGCGAATCTGAGCCGGATTGTCTCGATTGGCAGCATTACTACTACCGATCTAGGGACAGGTTATACCTATGAACGCCCATTCTTATTGCCGGATGATCTTACTGTATTAGAGCAAGCTATTGAGCGCGTGCAAGCCAAGTTGGTGATTATTGATCCCCTGATGGCCATTTTCGGTAGCAGAGATACCTACAAAGACTCCGAGGTGAGGCTAACCCTGGCTCCGGTACAAATGCTCATCGAGAAGGCGGGTGCAGCGTGTGTAATGATTCGCCATCTGACCAAAGCTGGTGGGAGCAACGCCCTCTATCGTGCAGGTGGATCGATTGCCTTTATCGCAACGGCCCGCTCAGGACTGATGGTGCTCAAAGATCCCACTGATGAAAGCAAACGAGTCCTTGCACACGTCAAGTCCAACCTGAGCGTGCAAGCCACCAACCTCGTCTTTAGTGTTGTTAGTGATCAGGAATATGGAGATGATCGGCCCTATATTAGCTGGCTGGGACAATCCACACAGACGCTGCAGGAACTACTCAATCCACCTGTGCCTAACTGACATTCAGCAACTAGGAGCAGGGCGTCAAGAGATCCTGCGTGTGCTAGAAGAACACTATCCAGAAGCACTGTCGATCAAAGCTCTAGCCGAGGAGTTGCCAGAGATCAGTAATGCCAATTTGCGTATGACACTCAAACGTATGGCAGAGGATGGGCAGATTGCCAAGTCTGGCAGGGGAGAGTATTGCATTCTGCCAGTACCATTCTCACCAGAGAAATAGCATCCGTTGCAAGCGTTACAACTGTTACATTAGTGACAATGTAGAGGCAGCAATAAAATACCTGTCCACCATTGTTCACCAACAGAAAATAGAGTGGCATTGTATGGTATTCTGACTGGTGTATAAAAAGCATCAGTCAGAATAGCAAAGGATTCCTGTACTATAAAAATAACAAATATATCCTGGGAGTTGACTATGATTGAAATTTAGTGACGCAAACTGTATTGACAGCAGGAGCATAGCCAGAGAACTTGGACTGGAGGAGAAGCATCTTCTTGAGACCTATATGTAAATATCAGTCTCATTTTAGGAAAGCAAGGAGCAATGCCGTTTCAAACCGCATCGAAGAAAAACGGTAATACAGACTGAACGTTAGGTACATTAACTGGCTTCTCAGGCTGATTTAAGCCATAAACATAACTAATGCAACAGTTGTCACTAATGTAACGGACGTAACGAATATAACAGCCCTTTGGCATGATGCCAATGATATGCTGGTACAGGGCTGGGATCTTCGGCAATGGGTCATGGATGCTTTGTAAGCTGGCAGATACTCTGTTATCCATCTGCACATGCAGCGCTTCGTATCAGTCAAAGAAATAGGTTTGGTTCTCTATCCTGACTATATCAATGATCAATGGGTGGAATACTTGAATACGGTCTATACACACGTAAAATTGCGCTGGGGGTATGTGTTGCCGAGGAAGCAGGAGAACCGAGCCCTTCTTCGTAGACTCTGCGAGCAAACCCTGGAATTTGAAAATCACTTCCTTGTCTGTTATCGTACATACCTGCTGTCACTGCTACGCTCAAAGAATCAGGATAGCCAGAACTTTGCGATTGATCGGCTTGCTGAGGTGCACTATCCCGATGATGAAGTCCATGTTGCCTTGCTGACAGCTTGTGAGGAATTGCATAGATAGGGTAGCACAGCTTTTCTGGTTCTATTCTTTGCTGCTGAGGGTATACTTACATAACGATGCGAGAGATTGTACCTGAGCGAAAGGCAGGATGATTATGACCACGATTGAGAAGCTTCCTGTAGTTATGCCTGCTAGCTGGGTTCCAGGTCCAAACGCAAGAGTTCCGTGACGGCCAGCGAAATTAGGGATGGATTATCCTTATCATATGATGCTCATAGCGGCTCGACGAGTCTTTCTAAGGATTGCTCCGCTATGTTAGAATACCTAGGAAGGGTGGATTCACGGAAAACGAATGAGTTACTTTGATAGAGAAAAAGGGGAGCTCTTACAGCCAGGATAGACGATCATGAATTCATCGATGCTCTTAGAGAATCAGCTTCTGGTCACCAAATTCTATGTACCTGTCACATTGGGCCCTCTCATCTCACGTCCTCGTCTGACTGGCTTGCTCGACGAGAGCCTGAAGTATCCCCTGACGCTCGTCTCTGCAGCCGCTGGCTTTGGTAAGACGACTCTGCTCTCTACTTGGAGCCAATCGTTGCCTGCAAGCTATCGTCGAGTCGCATGGGTCTCTCTCGATGAGGAGGACAACGAACCTCGCTTGTTCTGGACATACATTTTGACAACTCTCAACAAGCAATTACCAGGGCACTTTACCTCACTCTTAGAGCTGTTGCAATCCCCACAATCTCTCCCTCTGGGCACCCTCTTAGCAGAGCTTATCAACTTGCTGGTAGAGCAAACAGATCACTTTGTGCTGATCCTGGACGACTATCAGGTGATTACTGAGCCACAGGTTCACACAACCCTGGCCTATCTGATCGAGCATCTTCCGGCTCAGTTGCGCATCATCTTGGCAACCCGCGCTGATCCTCCTCTGCCGCTGGTGCAGTTGCGAGCGCATAGGCAAGTGCTAGAAGTGCGTACCGATCAGTTGCGCTGTACCGTAGAAGAAACCGGAGCCTTCTTCAAGGTGGTGATGGGTATCCAGTTCCCTGAGGAGACAACCCAGGAGGTGACAGTTCGCACAGAAGGGTGGCTGGTGGGTCTGCAATTGCTTGGCCTTTCCCTGCCAGAGCAAGTCAATCCTGCTACCCTGTTACAGGAGGTCAGTGGGGATCAGCGCTACATTCTGGACTTTTTGACCCAGGAGGTCCTTGAGCGACAGCCGCAGGAGGTGCGAACCTTTTTGCTCTGCACCAGCATTCTCGAGCGGCTCAATGTCTCACTCTGTGACACCATCATGGAGCAGCATGGCAGCCAGCAGATGCTCCAACGGCTCGAGCGGGCCAATTTATTTGTCGTGTCGCTGGATAGCAAGCGGCAGTGGTATCGCTATCATGCCCTCTTTACTGAAGCTTTGCAGCAGCAAATGGAGCAGACACATGCTGACCTCGTGCCCATCTTGCACCATCGAGCCAGTCTCTGGTATGCTCAGCATGGCCTGCCCACTCAGGCTATTCTGCACGCCTTGTATGCGAAGGAGTGGCAGTGGGTGGCTGATCTGATTGAGCAGAAAAGCCAGCAATTGATGGCCCTTACCTGGGGGGTAAGTGAACGTCAATTGGTCACCTTCCAACACTGGCTTGAGCAACTCCCCATAGAGATCATCGAAGCCCGGCCTCGTCTCTGTCTGGCCTGCGCTCATATGTTGTGGGCGGTTGCTCCATACTCCTTGCTCGATGCTTGGCTCGATGCAGCCAACAGAAGACTGACGGCTTTGCTTACGGCACAGACCCCTGAGACGATCTCAGCTACGATGTTAGCTCCATCTGCGAGACAAGAACAAGAGAATCTCCTTGGGGAGGTGATTGCTTGGTGTGCCTTCCTGCGAAGCTTTGAGCAAGATGGAAGATCTGCACTCTCACTCTGTCAAAAGGCTCTCTCCCTGCTCTTGCCAGACAATTGCATATTTCGTGCACGGGTTGCTATTACCGAACTCTTCGTCTATTGTACTTCTCTCAACGATGCAGTGATTGCAATTCAAAGAGGACAGCAGGCAATCTTCTTTGCCCAGACAGGAGGGCTGCCTGCTTTCGCTATTAATCTCATAGGAATCACTGCCTTTCCCATGATAGCTGCAGGACAGTTACACAAAGCTCTGGAATTGACAAAGCAAGCGATGCTGTTAGGAAAGCAGTCAGAAGGACTGATGTTACCTGAAGTGGGTTGGGCATTTACCTGGCAAGCGGAAGTCCTGTGGGAATGGAACAAGCTTGCAGATGCACGCGCTCTAGTAAGAGAGGCCATTTTGCTATCCGAACAGAGCGAATCGATAGGATCGCTCATTTATTTACTCTATGGGCACATGGTGCAGCTTCGTATCTTCCTGTCATACAAAGAGTTAGATGCGGCACGCTCGACTCTTAAGCAAATTGAAGATATCGGTAGGAGGATGAACCAACCTATCTATGCCTTTTGCTCCTCCCATATTTTCATGATAGACCAAGTCAAACTCTGGTTGGCTTGCGGTGAATTGGATCGTGCCATCCACTGGGCAAAGGAACGGGATATCGCGTGTTGGTCTGGTACTCCACTTTCTCACGAAAGGGAAGAGGTGGTATACGCATGCATCCTCCTGGCGAATAAGCAACCAGCTCTTGCGTTAGAGCGATTGGGGCCTGTGCTCCAGAGAGCAGCCGTGGGCCAACGCTGGGGCTATGTGATTGAGATACGGCTCTTGCAAGCCTTGGCTTACCAGATGTCTCAAGAGGAGACGAAGGCTCTCAACACGCTCTCCGAGGCAGTACGTCTGGCTGAGCCAGAGGGCTACATTCGCCGCTTTGTCGACGAGGGACCTCCAATGGAGGATCTGCTCTATCGGTTACGGAAGCGAGATCGCAAGAATGGGCCAACTCCCTATCTGGATACGTTGCTTGCCGTCTTTCAGCAAGAGCGCATGGAACGTGTTCAGCCAGAAGAGCAAACGCAGATCCAAATGCTGCCCAAGCCCTTGAGTGAACGAGAACTCCAGGTGCTCCAGTTGCTCGTTCGAGGTGTATCTAACCAGGAGATTACTCAAGAACTAGTCATCACCATTGACACCGTGAAACGCCATGTGAGCCATATCTTCTCCAAATTAGGCGTGAAGAATCGCATACAAGCAGCCAGACAGGCACGAACACTTGGCTTGCTGGATGAGAAAGCCTGAACTCTTTCTTGCATTCGGGGTTAATCTAGGATTGAAGGATGTTTATGAGTTTATGCTGCTTCAAACGTGTAGTTGAGGATAAACTATTCCATGTAGGGATGAGGCGGCTTCTCCGTGCGGATCGTGCTTGACGACAGAGTGCTGATAGTTCATTTGAGTACACCAGTGTCAACCTTTGTAAAAGCTCTCTGATGTCACATGTGATGTCAGAAAAACACCTGGGTTTGGCTGCTTGAATAGGTGAACTTGTTCCTAAAGCTACCGGACAGATAGAAAAATTTCAGAAGTTTCTAGAAGACAGGAAGGTACCAAGTGCAGAGAATTCACGATGGTTGGCAGATAATATAAAAAAAAGAATTATAGAAATTGACAAGAACTTAAAAGTCATAAAAGCAGCTATAAAAAATTATAGAGGTACTGTCGGATTTAGCACGTGGACGGGGATTATCTGAACAACTTACTCAATTTTCTAAGGATTTAGAGAAGTTTGCCAAGAATATACTTCCAGCACTCTCAGCGGATAACGAACCAGGATCAAGCCGCAGATGATTTATGATTGCTAATCGTAATTACTCAGGGCGCAATGGAATTGGGCCCCTACACTCGGGCACTAAATTGCTTTTTTCGTGCAAGACCGCTTTCTTTTTCTTTGATTGCTCCCACAGGCTCAGAATGAGAGCAACATTTCTCAGAAGGCAGAAATGTAGATACCTGATAAATCAGATATCTACGGTAATTTATTGCCCGAGTGTAGGGACCCGATTTATCGCGTCCGTAGGGTGGGCCGGGGCAATTGATTCCCTGGTATATTATCGTACGTATCTGCTTTAGAAATCTCCCGCAGTGCTTCGTCTCTCATAAGAACATATGCTTTATCAGCCATTATCCAATCCTTTCTCTTGGTAAGATCTGCGTAAAAATAGCGTCTGCAAGTTTGAAGGGAAGCGATGGAGCACGGATTGGGAGGGTGTTTTCACGTAGGTCCCTAATTGTGCTCAGATTTAAAGCGCTTATCACCATTTGAAACCGCGTTTCGAAAAAACACTGGCTTGTCAGGAAGACACATCCGGCATCAGAATAACACCTGCGTACTCTAGGTCACGCAAGAGTTCCAGTACCTCGTTGGGAGTACGCCCCATCAGAGGAGCTAATTCATCGGTAGATCGTTTCCCGTCGATGAGCAAAAAAAGTCGTCGATGGGCACGTGAAAGGCCCGCCAGGTCTATCGTTTGCAAGGCGTCACTGAGCCTTTTGCCAAGTTGAGGTATACCAGTTCCATTGCGGTAAAGGTATCCTTGTGTGGAAGTGAACGAAGAAAAAAGGTATGGTGGCGTTTCTGGATTCCTGCTGCTTTCTCTCTGCACAGACGTGGAAGATTGAGTAGTAGGAGACACATCAACTGGATCAAGTGAGAGAGATTGAGTTGTAGAAAATATATCTAGCTCAGATGTAGATGGGAGTTTTGGCAGGGCATCTGTATGATTGAGATTGGGGTGAGCTGCTTGTGAGGAACCTTGTAGGACAAATGAGAAGTGACAATTTTCCCAGGTGCTCAGTCGGTTAAACGCTTCTGAACCAGTGTACCGACCTACTTTGGCATCAGTGACCTGTCCATTGACGAAGACAATACTTCCCTCTTCCGTACTGGTCCCTTCGCCACGTCTTGCACTCATTAGACCTGATCCACGTCTAAGTTGAATGGACTGAATAAAAGTGACCAATCGATGTGTCACTTGATCCTGTGGCATACTTTACCTCCATCAGGCTCATAGACGTTTGCATTGCACAAACAGAGCTAGATATCACACATTGTGAGCATGGCGATATAAAAGTAGAAACGAAGGTATCACAGGCATTATTGGATTGCGTGGTGGCTACAAATAAGGGCAATATTCCACAGATTGGCTACACTTTTGTAGCATGCTGGGTAAAACTAGAATGTACAAATATATCACTTTTTAGCAAAGTAACGGCTTTATTCTGGCTTTCCCAACTATTCTGATACGAGTTTCGCACCTGTCATCGTTGACACATCCTCTTTCGCCAGTAAGACCTCTATGAACATAGAATGCTAGTAAAAGCATTCCCTGGTTATGCTACTCGTATAGAAAAATAGGTTCTAGTATTACCACTCAGTGTAGCAGATATGGTAGAGAAAAACAAGGGATCAAAAGATGAGATGCAGCTAAAAAAGCAAGAGACCTGCCAGTGTGTGCTGATATCAGTTCCAGCAGGTCTTTCAAAATGCAATTAAGGCTTGAGCACAACCTTGATGAAGTCATTCACCCGATGTGTATGGGATGGAGCATACAGGCGTTGTTACTGATTGTGGACAACTTCTTTTCGGGAAACACAACTTTGTCTCCGTTCTTGTGTTTTGATCCGTATTCTCAAATAGCAGAGGATATCTATAGGATCCTCACACAAAGGTGCTGTAGTGTGAACGGAAGAACACATGCAATGTGTGAAGAAACGAGCCTTCCTCTTAGCTCCTTTATAGTCAGTTGCTTTGTTAAATTAATAAGTTTGTTCCATATGAGAGAAGGAGTCGTGTGCCTTGAAAAGATCTCCTCTGTTGGATCAATATAAGCGCCTTGTTAGTGAAGATGCGCTTGAGCACATATATCGTGTTGCTGAGTCTCTGGCTGGATTGCATGTTCAGCATATCAATACAACCGCTCAAGGCGGGGGTGTAGCGGAACTGCTTCATGGCCTTATTCCTATTATGGAGGAACTCGGCATTCCCCATACCTGGACCGTCGTCCCCTTGGATCAGGCCTCTAACTTGTTCGCCGCACGCCTTGTAGACCTATTACAAGGTATTGAGCATGGAGAAATTCCCGAAGCTGATCAGCATACATTTCTTGAAAAATTACGTCGTACACCAGTGTTGCAGCAGAAAAATCAGGCTGATCTCTACTTTATTCATGACTTTCAGCTTGCTCCTCTAGCTACCTTATTCCCCTGGATCAGACCGGCTCTCTGGATGTGCCATGTAGACACAGCAAATCCAGATCCAGGTGGAAAGGCATACATTGATCAGTTCCTCGATCCCTACAATGTCTGCATTTTTGATACCCCGCTCTCAGTCTTCAAGGACTTGCCGCCGGAAAAGGCACATTGCATCACGCCAACGATAGACCCCTTCAGCGAAAAGAATAGATCCCTTACCTCGGCAGAGGGATTGAAGATGCTAGCTCAATGCGGTATAGACACAAAGCGGCCTCTCATGACGCAGGTTTCACGGTTCGGCAACTGGAAAAATCCCTGGCAGGTGATTGATATCTATCGCTTGGTGACGCAGGAACTTCCTTCGGTGCAGGTAGCTCTGGTCGGTGCCATGGAAGCTGCCGATGATATCAAAGCCATGGACATACTCAAAGAGATCAAAGCTAAGGCAGGAGCAGATCCAGACATTCATCTGCTATACGATCCTGAAGTGATCAAGCATACTGAAGTGAATGCATTTCAACGCTACTCCAGTGTTATCCTGCAACGTTCAACCCGTGAAGGTTTTGGCCTGACTGTGACAGAAGCGATGTGGAAATATCAGCCTGTCATCGGAACTTCTGTAACAGGCTTACGGGCGCAGATTATTGATGGTCAAAACGGCTATATCGCAGATGATACAGAAGCGTGTGCAAAGTATACGCTCAAGCTCATTCAGGACCGAGAGATGTGGCGTAAACTCGGCGAGCAAGCGCACGAACGTGTCAAGGACAATTACCTCTTCCCCACAATGATTTTGCAATATCTCGATGCGCTCACGAAGGCTCGCAGGATGTCTCATGCTGTAAGTCATTCATAAGCAAGAGACCTGCCAGTGCATGCTAATATCAGCTCCGGCAGGTCTCTTTTCCAACATGCGATTAGAGCTTGAGTATCGCTTTGTGCATTATTCAAGAGTTCTACACGAACATTTTTTCATTGGTGAGCGCTAGCCCAGTTTTCTCTATAGAGACCTGGCTAATATGCATGCCTTCCTTTTGCGGGTATATTTGTGCCATCCTTGGATCATCTTGTTACCAATGGCTATGCTAGACAGTGTAATAACGGGAGTATTCTCATTTTGAAAGTGTCTGGGACACGTGTTTGTCCAATTAAAGATGTGGTAAGGGCACTTAATCAAATACATTTACTAAGGAGATTTCCAATGAAGAATAAAGCTTTTTTTATACTCATGAGCGTCATAGCAGTGCTGGCTCTTGCTGCGTGCGGTAACTCATCGCCTACGCAGACAGGGACATCAACTCCGACGACTAAGCCGACATCGACCCCCGGGTCAACCTCTGGACAATCTTCGTCTGAGTCAACATCGAGTCAATCATCTTCACAGCAACT
>DASYAN010000531.1:0-4059 GCA_036501345.1 Ktedonobacteraceae bacterium | reverse complement strand
ATTTGAGCCAGACTTTTCTCTTCTTTCAAGAGTTCTTGAACTACTTTCGCTTTGAAAGCAGCTGTATACTGTTTCCTCATCATGCTTTAGTATATCTTATTTCTGGCCTTTTCCCTGTCCGAATTCTTGGGTCCATTATAGGTGGTCAGGACCGAACAGGGATTTAGATATCTGAAGTTTGTGAAGGATCCTTCTTCTGGCCTACATTTCCGCCAATTTGCATTTGAGGTTGAAAGAAGCCGTCTAGGATTTGAGGAAGCATGCCAAAATTATGATCATAGGTATAGCGGAGATCCCCGTTATGGGGATCAAGGCCATCCTGTAGGGAGAGTTCTGAGTTCTGCAGATCCACGTCGGACACCGCTTTCGCATGCACTCACGCCATTTACAGAAGAGGAATGTAAAGCCCATGCCCAGTGCATTTTTGACAAATACTACAAAGAGATCAACCAAACTCGCCGCGAGATAGCAGAGCAACATGGACAAGAAGAGTGGAATTATGATTTGGTTAAGAACTTACTTAAGGAAGAAATAGAGAAAGTCCTGACACCAATTGTACATTGCTTCCGAGAATTGGAGCTGTCGCATCTCTTTTGGGATGGCAACGGCCGACTTCACAATTTCTGTCTCCTTAACAAACTGCTACTCGAAAATGACCTCTCGCCTGTCATTTTAGATCCGACCAACCCTTATTACTTGGGCTATTGTGGCATCAAAGAAATCATAACTGCCATTTGCCAAGGGCAAGCACGCTTCGAGAGTTACAAAGTATCATCTCAAAAATCTGGGGCTGATCCGTTGGTGAATCCTGGACAGAAGCGTCAGGAAGAAAGCTCGTCGGCGAGTTTTCCCCAAAATATGGAGGTGATATACGTTCTAAACAGCTAGATGGTGAGAAGACCGCAATTGAGCGACTAGGGACTAGGCAAAAATAACTTCCCCTTTTCGGGCATCCCTATACATTTTGAGAAATTCATGCTGATCCTGTTTTAATCAGACCTGCGCCACCTCAGTCTCTGTACGTACCGCAAAGTAGACTGCTTGTTGATGATGGACCACAAGAGCTGCCGTTGTTTGCTCCGGCACGAACTGATAAGACTCCGTGATTTCAACGCCAGTAGCGCTACGAATTGGCAGCAAATCAAAGAGCTTGGTCTGATCTTGTAGATCGGGAATAGCTGGATAGCCCCAACTGTAGCGGCGTCCCCTGGACCCCTCTAGTCCAAGCTCTCGTTGCACGACGCGATTGCTATATTCGGCTAGGGCTTCGGCCATCTGAACGGACAGGCCATGTACGAAGTATGCCTCTGAATAATCTCCAGCCTGCTGTAAGCTTTCTACAGCTTCGCTAGGAGGTGTGCCCATCGTTACGAGCTGGAATGCTACCACATCGACTTTGCCACTTGTCGTTGAAGCGAAGTAATCAGCCAGGCAGAGGCGATCCCGTTCATGCTGGCGTGGGAAATGGAAACGTGTGATCTCACGCAAGATGGGTGCTCCATCGGTTGGTCGTTGGAAATCTTGAGGATCGTAGATGATCAGTTCGTTGCCACTGGACTGACAGGGAAAGTAGCCGTAGACCACCTTGGGCAGCAGGTAACGCTGCTGGCGTGCTTCGCGTAACATGCGTTCCAGACGTGGACGAAACTCCTGTTCTACCAGACTGTTAAATTCTTGACCATGGGCTGTAACTCCCCATCGTCCACGATAGAGCGCATTGAGGTCCATATATTCAGCCACATCCTCCAGACCGATGCGTTCCAGCACCCGTGGACCCCAAAATGGCGGTGTCGGAATAGGAAGTGCTGGTTTGATGCTTGCCGAAGGGGTTGTATCCTCCTCTTGGGTCTTAGTGGCCTTCTCTGTGCTCTTCGCAGCTTTCTTGAGACGTTCTTTCAGCGCTTCTTGCTGGATATGTTCCAAAAATGTCTGGCGTGCTTCAGGAGCACTAGTGAGCTTTTCAATAATATCTAAGCCTTCGAAGGCATCGCGGGCGTAGAAAACACCGGACTCGTAAGGAAGGGGGTCTGCTTCGGGCGTCTGATCATCGACAAAGAGAATACGGCGTCCAAACGAGCGATTAATAGCTGCTCCACCGATGATCACGGGGAAGGTCAGGCCGCGTTTATGTAGCTCTTTGACACATAGTGGCATCTGCTTCGATGTGCTTACTAGCAGGGCGGAGAGGCCAATCGCATCAGCGTTAACCTCGATAGCCTTCTCCAGAATAATGTTGAGTGGAACCTGCTTGCCAAGGTCATAGACCGTATAGCCATTATTGCTCAAGATAGTATTAACCAAGTTTTTGCCGATATCGTGGACATCACCAAAGACCGTTGCCAGCACCACCTTGCCTTTCGTATAGCCTTCTTGTTTTTCTAGATAGTTTTCCAGGTGAGCCACAGCTCGTTTCATCACTTCGGCGGATTGCAATACGAAGGGTAGAATAAGTTCGCCAGCACCGAAGCGGTCTCCCACATCTTTCATAGCGGGTAGCAGGACCGTATTGAGTACATTCACGGCTGCATCATTGCGTGAAACTTGTGAACTCATCCGCTCGGTAATGACCTGATCAATGAGGGGCTCGATGCCCTCTTTGCGGCGATGAAGAACTTGCCAGTGGATACGTTCGGCTGGCTCCATGCCCTCGGTTGGATCGACCTTCGCGTTACCATCGTCTTTTTGAGGACCATGTTCTTCAAAGTAGGCGATATAGCGTGTCAGGGCCTCGGGACGGTTGAAAATCAGATCGTCGGCAAGCTGGCGTTGTTCTGCATCGATCTCTGCGTATGGCGTAATGTGCGTCGGGTTCACGATCGCCATGTCGAGTCCAGCTTTGACTGCATGGTAGAGGAAGACGCTATTAAGTACGGCGCGTGCATGTACTTTCAGACCAAACGAAACGTTACTGACGCCCAGAAGGGTCATCACGCCGGGAAGCTCAGCCTTGATGCGTTTGATGCCTTCAAGTGTATCGATGCCTGCTGTCTGTAGCTCTTCTTGCCCTGTCGTGATCGTAAAGGTGAGCGGATCGAAAATAAGCGCGTTGGGTGGCAGCCCGTACTCATTGACACAGATATCGTGTATTTTGTGGGCTATCTCGACCTTGCGTTCAATGGTCTTGCCCATGCCCTCTTCATCAATCGTGAGTGCTACAACTGCTGCGCCATGTTCGATAACTAGTGGCATCACGCTCTCGATACGCTTACGGCCATTCTCCATATTGATCGAGTTGACAATGCAGCGTCCTGGCGCGGTCTCTAGGGCGGCCTGGATGACATCAGCCTCTGTAGAGTCAATGACCAATGGAGCTTCAATGCCCATCGAGAGCTTCTTGACGATGCTAGCCATCTGCTCTGCCTCATCGGTGCGCTCTGTCATGGCGCACTGCACATCCAAAACGTGAGCACCACCTTCAACTTGTTCACGAGCCATCACAAGCACTGTGTCATAGTCGTCTTTGAGCATGGCTTGTTTGGCTTTGCGACTCCCTACCGCGTTGATGCGTTCGCCAACGATCAGTGGTGCCGGGTCTTGTTGCATAGCCGTGGCGCGGATGCCGCTAGAAACAAATGGTGGTATGATCTGGCGAAAGTCTTTGTTGCTCAAGTTGCCTTCGGCAATTGGTCGCGGACGGCGAGGAGCAGTACGGCAAGCTTCCACAATCTCACGCAGGTGTTCATGACTGCTTCCACAGCAGCCTCCAATGATGTTGACGCCGAATTCGGTAATGAATTCGCGCAGTGAGGTAGCCATTGGGCACGGTTCCATTGGATAGACGGCCTGCCCATTGACATTGAGTGGAATACCCGCATTTGGGATTGTCGAGATTGGCAGGGGACAATTTTCTGCCAGGAAGCGCACTGGTTCGCGCATATGCTCAGGTCCTGTGGAGCAGTTGAGTCCCACGATATCCACGCGTAGCGCAACCAGGGTGGTCATGACTGCTGCAATGTCGGTGCCAAGCAGCATGCGTCCGCTGGTATCGAGCGAAACCTGAGCCTGGATTGGGACGCTTCGTCCTACTTCCTGCATGGCGCGATGTAGGCCAGTAATGGC
>DASYAN010000530.1:0-5984 GCA_036501345.1 Ktedonobacteraceae bacterium | reverse complement strand
CAGCGTGGAAGACCAAGCCGAGCTGGTATCTGGTTGCTACTGATGACAAGATGATTCCTCCTCGCGCCCAGCGTTTCATGTCCAAGCGTGCAGGTTCGACAGTCATCGAGATAGCGGGTAGTCACGCGATCTACGTGTCACTGCCAGATGCGGTGGCGGTGCTCATCGAAAAAGCCATCAAAGGAGTTGAGGTGGCAGAGAACTAAGTTTGGCACCACCGCGTGATTGCCTAAAAGTCTCATCGCGGACCGCAGTCGATATGAGGAAGCATAGGTTCGTTTCGGTATCCCATTTATTCATGGGCATGTTTCTCACAAGGGTTCTAATCGAGTTCTCCGCTTCGTGAGATCCCGATTAGAATCCAGGCGCCCGGAGCGCATCTGCTTCATGCCGTCTCTGAACAGGAGGAAACACTCGTCAGGTGAGCTACGACGACCAGGAACAAGTTATGAACAGAAAGACACGAGATTCTTTCGTGTCTTTCTTCTCGAAATGACCAATGCTTCATCACCTGAGGTGCAAGCTAGTTATTCAGTTCTATGGTACAACTAATCTTTTCGTCAGTTCTCCTGATGCGAAAACGTGAGGCTTGTCAAGAAGCCAGCTGACGCAACGTTGACACGTTTTTCACGTCAATGGCGTCACGTTTCACTTCATCATTCCTATGGAGAAATTGCATGAAAAACACACCTATTCATGAAACTTTTGTCGATTCTCAATCTACAAACATCTATGTTCGGACAGCAGGCAATCCAGAGGCGAACGAGGTGCTTATTATCCTGCATGGTGGACCTGGTTTGTCACATCGCTATTTGCATGACCTGGAGCAACTGGCTACTTCGGACCTTTTAGTTGTGAGCTATGATCAACGAGCCAGTGGCCTCTCTTCAAGGTCTGCCCAACCGGAAAATGATTTTGCTCCCAGTACCTATGTCCAGGACCTGGACGCAGTACGTCAGGCCGTTGCTGGGCAGAAAAGGGTTCATCTTCTCGGACATTCATGGGGAGGGTATGTGGCAATGGTGTATGCCATAACGTATCCCGAATATGTTGGTTCGTTACTCTTGGTTGAGAGTGTTCCCCCAAGCACAGCTGATTGGCAGGCCGGCATGCAACGATGCCAGCAAAGGGTGCAAGAGTTGCAGCAAAAAGGTATTATTGCGAAAGAGTTATCAACGACAGACAAGCTGGAATACTTACAACAGATTATCCCTGCCTATGTCTATTCTCCTGAAATGCTGTCAGGTATCGCTGGTAATACCTTTGAGATAAATCCAGAAGCTGAACCCAAGACCTGGAATGCCATAGGGAACTATGATCTGAGAGAGCAACTCACCAGGATAACGCCCCCCGTTCTGATTCTGTTTGGAGCCAATGATCCTTTTGGAACGCCGTGGGCTGAGGCAACAAGAGATGCATTTCTCCATGCAAAAACCACCTTGGAAATTATCCCACAGTGTGGTCACTTTCCCTGGGTTGAACAATCGGAAACCTTTTATCGTTCTGTACATGACTTTCTTCACCAGGATAGCTAAGAACCGGTAAAATGGGTTCACTCCAGTATTCCACCGGTTCATCTCTAACCAAGAAGCTTCTCCTGGCAGGTAAGCACACTCTCTCTGCACGCTACTCCTTCCTGCTCTTAGTGGGTGCCAGCAGTGACAAAGGCACTCATGCCCGTTTGTTTGGTCGGATAGACGACCATCTCTGCGACGTTGACATTGGCTGGTTGCTCAAGTGCCTGGATGACCACCCGTGCGATATCTGTTGCCTGCAGTGGCTCCATCTGTTGGATGGCGGCAATGGTTTCGGCTGAGTAGCCAGCAGCTTGAGCAAAATCCGTCGTCACAGCTCCCGGTTCGATGGTTGTCACATGGATCCCCTGCGGACCTACCTCCTGGCGTAACGCTTCGGCAATGGCGTTCACGGCGCATTTGCTGCCACTATAGATTCCACCGCCAGCAGTGATCGAGCGGCTGGCAACTGAGGAGATCACGACCATATGTCCTCTGCCTTGCTGGAGCAATTTTTCTCCACCATACTTCAGGGTCAGGAGCAAGCCGTAGACATTGGTATCGAGAAGCTGTTTCCAGCGTTCAACATCACCTTCGATGATGGGTGCACGATAGCCAAAGCCAGCATTGGCAACAACAATGTCAAGCTTTCCCCACCGCTGCACAGCCTCATTGACCAGTTTCTGGACATCCTCCGGTTTCCTCACATCACCAGGCAGGCTCAGTGTCTCACCATTTGCATCCTTGCTCAGATGGTGTGCCACCTCTTGCAGGCGATCCTCGCGTCTAGCGAAAAGCGCAACGCGTGCACCATGGTTGAGCAGTTCCTCGGCAATAGCCTCTCCGATACCACTACTTGCACCCGTCACTATCACAACCTTGCCTCGCAGATCGGTTGTCTGTGCTTGTTTGCTCTGCATAGTTCCTCCTCCAAAGAGATCAAGAAAGATCCTTTCTCTAAGGTCCACAATCATGTCATCAGATAGACGTTCAATTGACCGCACTCCTATTAGCACGAAAGGTCTCACAAGAGGGTGACATCTCTCCACGTAGTGGTGTCAATCCCACTGCCTATTGTCACTCTTCGGAGTTAGGGACAAGCCTCTGGATTTATCCATGGGGTACCTGACTTTCTGTCACTTCTCAGTGCCACTATTCGTGTTGTGTGTGTGATCAAGTATGGTCGGGATCGTCTCATCGGTGTTGTCTTGGTGGATCTGCACAGGTCTCAAAGATCTGGTGTGTAATGAGGACTAAGTGGGAATGACACTGAGACGCAACAAGGCGACATAGATCAAATCCAGCCCGATTGCAACCTGGAGAACCCCAAGTACCCAACTGATCAGCTCAAGTGGTGTTGCTAGCAGACGCAGGATGGGACGAGCGAAGATCATGGCCGCCCAATTGAGCAGGAGTATCGCTCCAGTAAGGCCGAGAACTACTCCTTGCTGTCCAATCGTCTGCATAGTTGCCATGAGCACGATAAAAGTCGCAATACCATAGGGGGTAACGATGGTTGGAAATGCCAGGGGTTTGAATGCAAGTGCGAGGGATGGCTGATCAATACGAACAGGATCACGCTGCAACGCTGGAATAGAGGGTTGTAAGACCATCAACAGTGCTACGAGAAACCAAATGATGCCCCCTGCCAACAGTAAGATAGCGTCTCGAATGCCCCAATTTGCCCAGATTCTTTGTCCCAGTATCCCAGCAATGACCACACCAATTGCAGCCAAGAGGATAGCACGCCAAGCGAGCTGCTTGCAGAAAGCTTGGTCTGTACCCCTCGTCAAAGTCGCAAACGGGCCGACAACCTTGAGTGGATTAAAGACGACAAACAAGATGGTTAGGATTTGGTCCCAAGCCAGAGGAAGTGGTATACTCTTGTCCATGGTACCATCCTATTCAAAACGTGATAGGCGAGACAAGTCTCTCCTAGATAATCGACACTGGGAGCAGATCTCTTCACTTGACTCATACAAGCCAATGGATGCTATCCGCTTGCTAGGTCCAGTTAACGGAGCGGTGTGTGACTCATCCTTCTTCATTGCCATTGGGCAAGGCAAAATCACTGTATTTGCGCGGAGAACTTCACCTTGTCCGTAATGTATGCTTCCAAACAGCCTCTTCCCTTCGTGGTCTTATCATTGGCTTGGTTGGGCGGCTTTGCAAAGACGAACTCAGCTCCTCCTCTCAATACAGGCTTTTCTGTCTTCCGACTTCATAGGCTCATTTGAGCTATCCTTCACCGTACTCATGAGCCTCTGCCGATTGATCAGCCATTTCACCGAGAGCCAGAGTGTTCCTCCAGTGATCAGAAGTAAAGGAGCAACGACACCAAGGACAAGAACGAGCCTGAGAGGAGTATCATCTTGCTCCGGGGAATCGACAGGAAGAGCAGAGAGAACCGTTGTCCCGCCTGACAGGGGAGCCACTGCGGTAGGAACAGGAGTTCCGGTCACCAGAGTCCTTGTCGGAGTGGCAGTGGCAGAGATCATCGTCGTTGCAGGGGCAGAAAGCACACCAGAAGAGTGTATTGGAAATGTTTGTCGAGTCGATATGGCTTGTCGTGGCTGTACTGCTACTCGCCTAGCAATAGGACTCGGCTCAGGTGTCGGTTTTGGTGTCAGCCCAGGTGTTGGCCTGGGAGTTGGCTCAGGTGTCGGTTTTGGTGTCAGCTCAGGTGTCGGTTTTGGTGTTGGCTTGGATATTGCAAGTGTCAAGAAAAGATTCGAGCTCATAGCATAGGCCATACTTTCTCCAATGATGAAGAATAAAAAGAGCAAAATCATAGAAGAGATCAAGATCGTTTTGATACACGTGTGTAGACGACCACTCGCTTTTTTCATGAAGAGGAGTCCCCAAAAATCATCAATTTTCTGCAAAAACTGCATGTATCTGTCTCTGATTCTTGCTTCCTACAGAGAAACAGTCTGGAAGACTTGATTGGTTCATCCATGATAAAATCATACTGCGAGTAAGTGTAAGGTTCTTTTGTGAAAGTTGTCAAATAGATAGTAATCAATAGTAATGATCAGATAGCAATACATTATCAATTATAATCACTAAATGGCCGCACCAATCATGATACCACTAAATCTCACTTTTATTCTTGTAAAGACTTCTCTCAGTACCATCACAAGCAATCACGTCAAAGGAAGGGAACTTCTCATGAAAATAGCCATTACTGGTGGGACTGGCTTTGTGGGTCGCCACCTCACTCGATCTCTTGTACAACAGGGCCATGACGTTGTCATTCTTGCACGAGGACGTGACCAGCGGGATAGGAGTATCCTCGCCTTACCACATGTCAGCTTTGTTGTCATTGATGTCAGCGATGAAGAGCACCTTGTTGATGCTCTCTCTGGCTGTGATGGGATCGCTCACTGCGCGGGGATCAATCGTGAGATCGGAAAGCAAACCTATCAGCATGTCCATGTGGAAGGCACTCGCGCCGTCGTCAATGCTGCCAGAAAAGCCGGAATACGCAAACTCGCTTTGCTGAGTTTTCTGCGTGCTCGTCCCAATTGTGGTTCTGCCTACCATGAGTCAAAATGGGCTGCAGAGGAACTGGTTCGCACGTCGGGTATTCCCTCTACGATTCTCAAGGCGGGAGTCATTTATGGGAAGGGTGATCATCTGTTAGACCATCTGAACCGTAGTCTGCATCTTTTCCCTTTCTTTCCCCTCGTTGGGATGAGGGAGAAGTCTCTGCGTCTTGTCGCAGTAGAGGACGTCGTTCGTATCCTGCAAGCCTGCCTGATAGAAGAGAGACTGGTGAACCAGACCGTTGCCGTGATAGGGCCACAAGAGGTGACCATGAGAGAAATGGTCAAACGCGTGGCTCATGTGGTGGAGAAGCCAGTGCTTCTGCTTCCTTTCCCTGTCATACTGCTCTCTCTCATTTCATGGTGGTTTGAACGATTGATGACGAGACCTCTGGTTTCTCTGGCACAAGTGCGCATTCTCTCAGAAGGAGTCATTGAACCACTTCCAGCTTGTGATCCACTCCCTCCTGATCTGATTCCACAGCATGCTTTTACTGAGCAGCAGATTAGACAAGGGGTATCCCAAGCGAGACCTGTTGGCATGGCCGATTGCCGTTTCCTCGCTTGGTTAAGGACTGGCAAAAGAAAGTGAGCGAAGCACTCTGGCTCATCTCTGGGCGGATTCTCAGTAGGATGAAATGCCCTCTAGCTCTTGAAGAAGATGCATCTAGAGATCGCATTGCGGTATACTACGATAGGCAATGGCAGTGACTAGTGTCGCTGATACAGAGCCATATCAAGCGAACATGTGCCTAACAAGAAGCAATACATGGAGTCTCTTTCGAAGGGTCGTGATGAGACAACGTATGAAAAAAGCTGGAGAGAAGAAACGTCTGTTGGGAACATCTCCAGGAGCCCAGTTGCGGCTCGCACGCGTCATTTCTGACGTAGCAAACCCCATTTTTGTTGCCCCTCCCATCTT
>DASYAN010000529.1:0-15581 GCA_036501345.1 Ktedonobacteraceae bacterium | reverse complement strand
GATTTTGGCTACTGTTCAGTCTCGCTTCCAGGATAGCCAGATACATGATGTATCCCCGGCATTGGCATGGATCATGGCTCAAAAGAATCCAATGCTCGTAGACGACTGGGTTTCATTTGCCATTTTAACCAATCCGAACGCACTGGTACCGAACAACAGTAACTTACCGAATAATAATAACTTGCCGACCAACTCGTAGACCCGTTCTTCATAGGTTTGCCTACGAAATTGGTGAATTATTATTGGGAGATGCTAGCAAGAGAGAACCACCCATAGGATGCCCTCTCTGATGCATTCTAGGGCAATATCACTTGTACTGTAATTGACCTTCATTTCCCATAATCTAGTATCATATTGTCCCTCCTTCCCCCTAGCAAGCAACCTCTGCATTGCTTATGCTAAAGAAAGAAAGATAGAGTGACGTATCTTCTGATACTAAGTTACATGCTAGCTGGTAAGATCATTATGCGACAGAAGAGCTATGTCTTTTCGACATCCAAACGATCTGACACCAGGTACTGTGATCCTGTTGTCTTAGTACATACGCACTTGGGGGTAACATGAAGACTTTTTTTTCTACCAAGCACAGAGCACTGCTGATAGGAGGCGTTGTCAACCTACTTATCCTTTGCATCGTGGTTACAGTAACCCTCGGCCCTTCCCCAGGAATACACGCTCAGAGGGCATGGAACCAGCAAGATCCATTTAGTGTGTTCTGTAATTTTTACTACCATGATGGAAAAGATATTAGCGCAGACGCAGATACTGCTACTTGCAATAAACAGAGTAGTACATTCTTGTCGCTTTTACAGCAGGAGACTTCCTCAGACAACTATACTAAATGGCCGCAACAGGTTTCTCTGGACGATATTGCTATGGCAGGTCAGTTAGTCAATCCCCAAACCAAAACACCTATTAAAACACAACATGACTTTCAAGCTGCCATTCCGGTCGCAGATACAGATCTGTTGAATCTATTCCAGGGGGATTCAGAGTTCCTGCCCACCGTGTGGGATTATAACTCCACATACGACTACCTTCCCCCCTGCGGCACTGCTACTAGTAACTCCGAACTTCCCATCAGCACCTGCCCCAATCAACCCAATCAAGCTCCTAGCTGTCCGGTTAACCCTCAGAGCTTCCAGCATACTGACATATGGCCTGTAGTAGGTCCAATGCTCCTCACAACGATAAGCCAGGATCTGCAGGATCAGAATGGTCACGCTATCGGAACATATGACATCTATGGCAGATTGCTCCTCCAAGACCACTGTAGCGTCGCGACCCTTGCTCAGACATTGAAACTGAATGGGCAACCCATCCAGCCTAATCAAGCCTACCTGTTAGAACAAGATGCCCTGATTCAAACCGCGATTGCTAATGCATCAAATACCCAGTTACTAATAGCGTTGGTTTGGGTTGTAAGCCAGAATAACTACCAGCAACTAGATAACTGGTTCTCATCTGCCATTCTTACCGATCCAATCAATTCGAATGCCCAGCCAGCACCAAATTATCAGCCAACACCAAATTATCAGCCGCCACCAAGTGTCCAACCAACATTTAGCCCACTCTCAAGTGTATCAGTTGCCTCATCAGCGCCTCAGTCAGTACCACAGTCAGTCCAACAAGTGAACATAGTCGAGAAGAACGGGAAATATTCCTTTGAACCTCCGATTGTAATAGTTCCAAAGGGCACAACAGTCGAGTGGATAAATAATTCTGATGCGGCCCAGACAATCGTCAGTGATACCAACGCCTTCTCTGCCTCCTCTAGCTGCGGATCACAGCAGACCATTCAGATGGTGTTTAACACACCTGGGCCTTTTGGCTATCACAGTGGGACTAACCCCTATATGAGAGCCACAGTTATTGTCACATCCTAAGTGGTGCATTCGCTAAGAGCGTTCCGAGCTTGCCTATCCAGAGAGTAGAAGACAAGCTCATTGAGGAGCCTTTCTTGTCGAGCCAAACTGCCGGATGCACCACTAAGAAACCAGGAGAGGAACATATTATTCCTCTCCTTCTCATTCAGAGTAGCCAATAGAGGATGCATTACAGTAACGCAGCACACCGAAGAAATTTTGGGGCTCTATCCCTCTAGAAGAAATTATTCAATTGAGATATATTCTATAGTACAGCTTATAGATCTGAGCATAAACCACTAAAATTACTGACTAGGTATCCTCTTCAGGTCTTTATGCCCAGGCTGCTAAAAAATCCTTTTCAAGCCAGCTCAAGAAAGGAGACGGCGCTATGTCCTAATATCTCGGACCAGATCCGGAGATATATCCGCCACGCTGAAAGAATGAAAAGAATCCTTTTTGCACTTCTTATTTTGGCCTTATCCGCTTTTGGATGTATTGGATATAATGCTTTCATTATATCCAAGAATTCAAATCTTGCGACTCCTAACGCTACCCAGGGAGTAACAGCGCCACCTAACAATACTCAGGGACAGCCTTCTGCGCCTGCCGCACAGCCACCTCTCACCTTTACCGAGACGACGATGTTTCACCACGATCTGGCACGCACTGGCTACGATCCAAAGGCACCTGATCCCCAACAGCTTACTTCAGCTTGGAAAAAATCCTTGGATGGTGCTGTCTATGCTGAACCTCTGGTGGTTGGTGGAGACGTCATTGTGGCAACCGAGAATGATACGATCTACTCCTTGGATGCAGCTACAGGGAAGGTACAATGGCAGCAGAACGTTGGTACTCCAGTATCCCAGAAGGATCTACCATGTGGGGATATCTTTCCGCTGGGCATTACAGGAACTCCCGTCTATGATCCGGCCACAAAGCTGGTCTTTGCTGTAGCCGAAGTAACGGGGCCCAAACATATTCTGGTAGGTCTCGATGTTCAGACCGGAGCAATCAAGCTCCAGCACAACGCAGATTCACCAGACATGGATCCTAAAGCACACCAACAACGTGCAGCACTGGCCTTATCCAACAATATGGTCTATGTCGCTTATGGTGGGCTAGCCGGTGACTGTAGTGACTATATCGGCACGGTGGTTGGCTTACAAACCAATGGGCAGGGACCACTACTCTCCTATCGAGTACCAACAAGCCGCGAAGCCGGAATCTGGGCCACCTCGGGACCTGTAATTGATGCAAGTGGCAATCTCTATATCGCCGTGGGTAACGGTGATGCAACTAATGGAGCATGGGACCATAGTGACTCCGTTCTGCGCCTCTCGCCTACACTCCAACTCGAAGATGGTTTTGCTCCTACAGACTGGGGAAAGCAAAACGCTGGAGATCAGGATCTTGGTTCAATGGGTCCAGTCCTGCTTCCCAATAATCAGATCTTTGTTGATGGCAAGGCAGGTAAAGGATACTTGCTCGATGGAAACAAACTAGGTGGTGTAGGAGGTCAGTTGCAGGAACAGGATCTTTGCGACGCATTTGGTGGGGCTGCCACAATGGGTGAAGTCATCTTCGTGCCCTGCACAAATGGAGTCCTCCAAGTGACAATCACAGGAGCCACTATGAAGCGTGGTTGGCAGGCAGACGGCAAGATACACGGCTCACCCATTATTGGTGGCCATACTGTCTATAGCCTTAGCGGGCCAACCCTCTATGCACTGAATAGCCAAACTGGCAAGATGCAAGCACAGGTAGACGTCGGCGGCACCTCGCGTTTTGCCACTCCCACGCTCTCGGGGAGTTTCATCTTCGTTGGTACGATGTCGGGGATTTCTGCTGTAACAATTTCTTAAAGTCTAAATAGGGGAGGAAGAGCACAGTACTCTTCCTCATATCTTTGGTACATTTATTGGTAAAAAAGGACCTACAGTGTTTTATACAGCTTGCCACACCTGCACTGTATGATCATAGGATGCCGAGGCAACACGCTTGCCATCTGGTGACCACGCCAATGACACCACCACATCTTTATGACCCTGATAGGTGAAAGGCTGGCTACCATCACGGGCATTCCACACCCGCGCTGTAGTATCCCAGGAACCCGAGACAATGCGACTGTTATCAGGTGACCAACTCGCACAGACCACATAGTAAGTATGACCGCGATAGGTAAAAGGCATGCTGCCATCACTGGCATTCCATACCTGCACCGTATTGTCCCAAGAACCCGAAGCGATACGCTTGCCATCCGGTGACCAATCAACCGACTTCACTTCCTGGATATGACCTTGATAGGTGATGAGAGGCTTGCCATTGTTGGCATTCCACACCTGTGCTGTATGGTCGTCAGATCCCGAGGCAATATACTGACCATCTGGTGACCACCTCACTGAGTTCACAGCATTATCATGACCGTTGTAGGTCAAGAGTAGTTGGCCACTGCTGGCATCCCAAACTTGCACGGTATTGTCCTCAGACCCCGAGGCAATACGCTTGCCGTCAGGCGACCAATTTGCTGAGTTCACATCATCGCTATGACCGGTATAAGTGACGCTTTGCTTGCCATTACTGGCATCCCAAACCTGCACCGTGTCGTCCGAGGATGCCGAGGCGATACGTTTGCCATCGGGCGACCAAGCCACTGAATACACTATATCACTATGACCACGATAGGCGAGAATTCGACCCCCATCGTTGACATTCCATACCTGCACAGTTCCATCGGTTGACCCGGAGGCGATACGCTGCCCATCAGGCGACCACCTCGCAGAGCGTACACCATCACTATGACCACGATAGGTTAGGAGGCATGTGCCCTGAGGGGTTGATTGCAATAGGTGGGTCGTCAACCAGAAAGTACCCGCGCCCACAAGCGCTACCGTCGTAGCTCGTGCAGCACCATTGATTACAGTACGTCGAGAGATTCTCTTGGCTGGCAGTACGCTACTCTGCTCAGACAATTTGGTAGATTCTTGCCCAGCTAGTGGAGAATCTTCACTTGAGAGCGGTGTGATTTCCTCTGCAGGAATTGTTGGCAGTTGACTAAGAGAAGTGCCAGAAGAGCTCTTATGCTGTTCAGATGCCATACTTTCTGCCTTTCAAATTAAATTTAAATAGGGCCATTTTGCACTTCGGCGAGATTGAGATCTTCTTGGCAATGAAGAGGATCTGAGACCCATTGACTGGCTGACTGTTACTCTACCGTAGATTAGGTGTTACCACATACCGATCATTTCTTTCCTGCCCTTGGATATCACCAGGGGTTGAGTCACCAGAAAAGGTATAGAGATAATGACCATTGTAGGCCACCTGATTGCCATTCACAGTCTTGTCCGTCGTTAATTTACCGGGCAATTTTGTAGAAGCAGTCATAGGACCTTTTCCATTAAAAAGGAGCGGAATCCAAGCATATGTACAATCACCAGTACAGGAGACTTTATGCCATCTATCCTGCTTGGAATAGTAGAGGGTTCTCCCATCCTTATCTGTCAGAATGGTCTCTTGAACTCCATACACACTAGTATCAACCGTCTTGACTACCAAATTCCTAAGGTCAGGGGTAGGAGTAGCGGAAACTGTCTCAATGTCCCCAGTAGTATTAGCGGCGTTGTTACCATTTATTCTGCAACTGATGATAGCGAAGATAATGATCAGTAAAGAAACCATTACGAGCAGAAAAATACGTCCACGCAATGGTATGAATTCCATTTTCCTGACTTCCTCCCTAGAAATGGTTAGCCTTTAGAGGATTTACTATCTAGAATTAGTCATACACTAACAATAAGACAGCCTTCTTGCTTGAGGGAACGCATGCTCGTGAGTATATTGTAGTAGACGTTTACACGCTTCTCCAGGGAGAAAGAGGGACAATTCTTACTCATACTAGTTTTTGAAAGACTCTGCTCTCTGAGAAATTTCTCTAGGCAAGACTAGAATTTTCCATGACCGATCTGCTACAATAATAGCCTCAAATATATTTTCAATAGCCGAATTATTTAGGAGCTTATATGATTTTCTGCGGTCAATGTGGGCTACAACTGGCGCCAGGAGCTGTACGCTGCCCCCGCTGTGGAGCAACAGTTGAAGAGTCAAAGGCAGCTGAGGATGCTTTGCATGTAAATGATCATACAATTGCAGGGCAATCAATTCCCAACCTCTCCCAGGCAGGATCGATGCCAGGTACGCCTCCACAGCCACTTATATTGAGACCAGGAACGACAACCAGTAACTACAATCCTCAGGATGCCACGAGTATGATGGAGGCACCTACCTATAATACCAATGTGCCCCCCGGACAGACTATGGGGACACAGTATCCTGCTGGCGGCCACTATCCTACTCAACAGGCAAGCTATCCCAATTACAGTATGCCTGGAGGTACCTATGCACCTGGGGGCATGTCCTCCCCTGGTATAACTAACCAGATAGGCTACCCACCACAACAAAACACCAGCACTAGCAGTGGCAACCCTACACTGCGCGTTGCTGGCCTGATTATCGTTTTGTTCGGCGTGCTCTTGATACTGAGTTCCGTCATTTTGTTCATTATGCAGCAAAGCGGCGCGATTTAGTAGACTGAAGCATAGAGGCGTTTGAGCATTTCACCGCATGAGTAGAATAGAAAAAGAAGCGACATCACCAGCAGTCTTCAGAAAGATTGAAGCCTCATAGATGTCATTGGCTTCTCTACTATGGAGGCTCAATACTTCCGCTAACCACTGTAGGCATAGAAAGAAATGTACCATTGCTATGGGGAGCCCTACCTCACAATCTCAAGCCGATCAGAAACCACAAATATCTGCTCCACATAAGCAGTGGCAGGGCCCACCATTGTTAACTATTCTCCTGACCCTGTTGGCAATGATGACACTTCTCCACTTTACTGCCGCTATCAATATAAACTTTCCTGCCAATGCACTAAACAATTGTTCTCAGCTCATCCGCACTAATGACTATACGAAGAGCATACCGCGACTAACGAGGACACAACACATAATTGCCGTGCAGCTGGTTAACGAACTGACGGGAGAGCAACCAGCAGCAATGGTGCAAGTAGCTGATACTGGCGCTCAGCAACTGTTGGATGTCTATATCTATGGGTGCTCAATGCACCATACTAGGCCTAAGCTGGCATTACTGTTTAAGCAACAGGGGCTAATAGAGGGTACAGCAGTTATCACACAGGCCCACACATTGAGCATCAGTCAACTAGATAGCAGCTTAGACCCAGATGCCGACACCCAACTACTGCCCCTGCAAGAGAACGTTTACCACGAATATTGCTGGATCAAAGGAGCATTGGTCCAGACGGCCTTCCCAGGACTCTATCCGGTAACTAGCCGCAGCGAAGCAGAAGAACTTCAAGACGAGGCGAATCAGGGGCAAACGCCTCCCGGGATTGATCCTCTCACAACAGCCAAAGAAATGGCCCAGGATCTCTTTCGCTGGCCCGCAAGTAAAATACATGTGACCTTACAAGACAGGAACAATACTACAGCTCATGTTCTACTTGTACACGACAAACCACGCTTAGAGGTTACCGTCTCCCTTAACCGACTCATACAGCATACAAGCAACGGACTCTGGTTCGTCACAGATGCTCACACGGGAGGTATTACAATCGACCCAGCCCCAGTAGCAATTCCGATTGCTTCGCCCATGAGTATACAGGGAACTATCAAGCATATTACTGGACACATCGACATACAACTCTTTGACCATACCTTGACACTCTTACCTAAGTCAGTACAGCCAAAACATCCAACACTTCCAGCCTTGACGGCTAGAGCCAATGGGCACTACACAGCCACTATCTCTTATAGCAACCCAATACCCAATCAGCCAGGACTGCTGCTGATTGAAGATATCCCGTCGGATAAGAGTAAGAATACTGGTCTGCTTTTACTCACTAATGTTTTGCTGGGATGAGCCATTCCTCAAAAGACCCAGCTTATAGTACTTCTAACAAATCTAGTTTTGTACTAATAGAGCCTCAAATATGGTATACTCATAATAAGGTGATTTGTTCTACCTGTTCAGAAAGGCACAGTTTCTATGGTAACTGCTGAAAGATTGCCCGTTGTGGTACCAGCTGATTGGGTTGCTGGCCCTCAGCAAGGGAGATGGACCTATAAGGATTATGCGGCGATACCAGAGGATGGGCATCGCTATGAAGTGGTGAATAGAGTTTTGTATATGTCGCCCTCCCCTAATGTTTGGCACCAAAATATTGCTCTCAAAATTGCTATCCACTTATCCAATACTTTAGACACACGCGGGCTAGGAAGAGCATTTATAACACCTCTGGATGTAGAATTGAGTTATGGGAATGGAGTTCAGCCAGATGTGTTTGTACTACTAAATGAGCATTTTGATCGCATAACGAAATCTCGTATCATTGGAGCCCCAGACTTAGTCGTTGAGGTTGCTTCACCAAGTACAGCTCGTCACGATTTACGTACCAAACTGGATGCCTACACAAGTGCAAGAATACCTGAATATTGGGTAGTCAATCCTGAAGCTCAGACGGTTGAGCTGTTAGTATTGGAAAATGGTGTGTACATCTCGCTTGGTGTCTTCAGTGGTCAGACTACACTTCCATCACGAGTGCTAGCAGATTTGCCTGTGAAAGTTGAGCAGTTCTTTGCTTAGGCAGCAAGTGACAAACCTGGATAGTGGGATGCCAATTTGGGCTATACTCTGATCATCTCTGTCTAAGATAGAAGGAAGGGGTACCACAGCGTACCAGTATATGCTAAAATACACCCTATGAATGAACTAACAAACCGCATTGAACGACTTCAAGGACGTGTCCAGAAAACTATGGTGCGTCTTTGACTTGGCCAATAAAGGCAGTCAACTTCAGAGACTCGAAGAAGAAAGCATAGCCCCCAATTTCTGGTTGGATAACCGCAAGGCTCAGACTCATATGCAGCAACTCACAGCTTTGCGCGAAGAGGTTACAACTTGGGAAGGCATTGCCTCACAGCTTAATGATCTGCACGGATTAGCCCAGCTACTGGAAGAGGAGCCAGATGAAGAAATGCAGATTGAAGTTATACAGGCACTTTCTCCTGTAGAGCAGCAAATAGAGCAGTTACAGTTTGCCTTGATGCTGAGTGGGGAGCATGATGAGCACTCTGCTATTTTCAGTATTCATGCAGGTAGCGGCGGGGTCGATGCCCAGGATTGGACCGAGATGCTTCTGCGCATGTACTTGCGCTGGGCTGAACAACACCACTTTCGCACTGAGATCTACGATTCTAGTCAGGGTGAAGAGACAGGTATCAAAAGTGTCACAGTCGAAATAACAGGACGGTATGCCTACGGCTATCTACGCTCGGAGGCAGGTACTCATCGCCTGATCCGCCTGTCCCCATTTGACGCAGCCCATCGCCGACACACCTCTTTTGCCAAGGTTGAGGTTATTCCTGATATCGAAGGCTCGATTGAAATCAACATTCGGCCTGAAGAACTGGAGATCGATACTTTTCGCTCGACAGGTGCTGGCGGACAGCACGTCAACAAGACTGACTCAGCCGTACGCATGCGTCATATGCCATCAGGCATTGTTGTAACCTGTCAGAACGAGCGATCACAAATCCAAAACCGCGAGGTGGCATTAAAGCTACTCAAAGCACGCCTCTACGAGCTCGAGTTGAAAAAGCGCGAGGAGGAAACGGCCAGACTCAAAGGTGAACATGTCCAGGCCGATTTTGGCACCCAGATTCGCACGGTGACCATCCATCCCTATAATATTGTGAAGGACCATCGTACCAATTACGAAATGGGCGACACAATGGGGTATCTGGGAGGAAATGTCGATCCGTTTATCCATGCCTATTTGCAGGAGAAAGCGGGGGGACTGGCAATAGCAGATTAGAAGAGTATAAGCTCTTTTCTCACCTTTGAAAAAGGAGCTTATGCTTTGCTGTAGCTACGCACGGGTAAGTTCACGTACTCCCTCATAGCGTTCTGGATAACGGAGCTTACGTAGGGCTTTTACCTCAATCTGGCGAATGCGCTCACGAGTAAGATGAAATAGAGTACTGACCTCATCAAGAGAAAACGTGTGACCATCTTTCAGGCCATAGCGCATTTCAATAATAGTACGCTCACGAGGACTTAATACGTTGAGTGCCTGATCTATGTGATCACTCAAGGCCTGGTGAGCAGTTGGATCTACAGGAGCGGTCATTGAAATATCTTCAAGAGCATCAGCGAGATGATACTCTTCGTCATCAGCCATGGGAGCATCCAGCGAAATGGGTTGTTCAGAGGCCGTTAACAATTCTACGACCCGCTCACGTGTCAAGCCAATTTCAGCGGCGACCTGCTCGGGAAGAGGCTCGATGCCTTGTTCCTGGTACAGACGACGCGCAACTCGCTTAATCTTATAAATTAATTCGACGACGTGGACCGGGATATGGATACTGCGCGAATGTTCTGCAATAGCCCGACTGATCGCCTGACGAATCCACCAAGTGGCATAGGTGCTGAAACGAAAGCCACGCATGTAATCAAACTTTTGAGTGGCACGCATCAGCCCAATATTGCCCTCCTGGATCAAATCGAGCAAAGGCAAACCTTGATTAGAGTAGCGTTTGGCAATACTGACCACCAGACGGAGATTGGCTTCAATCAAGCGCTGACGAGCACGTCCATCCCCATGAGCAATCCGCTCAGCCAACAGCAGCTCCTGCTCAGCAGTGAGAAGAGGGTACATCCCAATTTCCTTTAAATACTGTTTGACCGAATCATCAACAGCGCCACGCTGATCTTCACCTTCTTCCTCACATTCATCCTCGTATTCATAGCTCAAATCTCTGCCATTGGTCACTTGCTCCTCCACAAACATATCCTCCCTGGCCGCCTTGGAGGCCACCTTGGAGCAGCGTTTCTTTTCAACCAGAACGGCGACAGAGGCCTCTACACTAGACGATACTTTATTTATTTTTGCTGCCATTACAAGCAACTCCTTCTTCTCACACATTTCCATCCAACAGAAAAGACGAACGGGCATTGATCCCAGGAAATAAGCACATAGTTTGTGACTTCTGAAAAATGCACACTCATCATACAGTTTTGCAATAATCGTGCCAAATGGCAGGACAGCGATTACTCCTTCTCATCGTAGAGAGAAAGCAAACATACTTTCTGCGACCAGCAGGGCAAGAAAGTGAGAAAAGCATGAAAAGAAGAGGCCCAGAAGATGAATATATTTCCATCTCTGTGGAAATTTCCTCAATCAGTTCCAAATCCACCAAATTCATAGACAGGAATACTTGACTATAGTTGGAACTCCTGTTATGCTGAAGGTAAGAAGCCACAACCGTTGCTTCTAGCCACTTCTATAGCGCAGAGAAAGTGGTGTCTTGATAAGATAGACGCCACAAAAAGGTGCGATGAATAATTCTTCACATATCTGAGTAGTTATGGTATGATAGCTAGGGTACGGATTACTCTTTCCGGTCTTCAATAGATTAGTTAGAATAGTCCACTAGCACTCTTAAGAGTAAGTGGCAGGCTTGCGTAACATCCCTGTTCTGTATTGACAGGAGCGCTATTCTTCCCTAACGGGCAGATCGTCTGTCGCTCTGTGTGCATATGCTGTACCGGGGGACACTCGGAAACAGGCGGTCCCACGCGGTAGGATTGCAAAACGCTTCTGGACAGGTGACTTCTACCGCTGGACCAGCAATGGACAGTGGCAAGCCCCCTGGATGAAGGAAGAACCCCCTGTGCATTTATGGCAGGGAGTGTCAGCTCCAGAGAGAAGGAAGGAAGGAGGCGATTTCGTGGAAAATGCATTTCCCCGGTGTCGCAAATGTAGTGAAGGTGATCTGGTTCCGCTTTCGGATTTCGGTAGCCAGGGAGCTTCCATCGAGTACAAGGCTTGGGTTTGCACCAACCCGTCGTGTCTGTACAACATCAAAATCCGTAATGGTGATATCATCATTAATGAACCAATTAGTGATGGCTCGCTCCATACCTATCGCAGCGGACGGCAGTAAGGAGTGAGGATCAACACCTGTCAGCACGTACATAGGCTCCAGTTGTCGAGTCATGGCGTGCACGATGGAGACAAGAGGCAGAAAGATACTGTCTGCCTTTTGCCTCTCACGCATAGAGGGGTAACCACTGCTTTATTACTTAGAAGTGGTTATAGTCCCTCTATTTCGTGTTGCTTGTAGGCTACTTATCTAATGAAGAAACCTTCTAGGCATGCTACCTAAACTATCAAAGGAGTCAATGCTGACGTGCTCAACCGATTTTTTGGGCAGAAATCTCAAGAAGAGACAAAACAGGATAAAGATGCAGAGCTGGAGCAATCTGTAAGCCAGCCTGTATCTGAACAGCGTTTTACTTTCTTGAGCCGAACCCGACAATTATTCGGTCGACTGGGCAATACTGTTCAGGAAACCGATACCATCACCGACAGCCTGTGGGATGAGCTGGAAGAGTCACTATTGGGGGCTGATGTGGGACCAAGCACAACGCAGTGGCTCATTGAACGCTTGCACCAACGTGCCTCAGAAGAACGGATGCATACAGGTGCTCAAGTACAACGTGCATTACGAGAGGAACTGGCAACACTTCTCGGGAAATCCTCCCCGCTACGCTTTGCCAAGCAATCTCCTTTAACCGTACTCCTTATTATTGGTGTGAACGGTTCAGGCAAGACGACGAGTATTGCTAAAATGGCCCATCGCCTCACTCAGGAAGGTCGCAAAGTGATCATGGCTGCAGCCGATACGTTCCGAGCAGGAGCAATCGAGCAGCTTCAGGAATGGGGAAGACGTCTTGACGTACCAGTGATCAGCCAGAATCCCGGCTCTGACCCGGGAGCGGTGGTCTACGATGCTCTACAGGCAGCACAAAGCCGTAGTTGTGATGTGTTACTCGTCGATACGGCTGGTCGCCTCCATACCAAGTATAACTTGATGGAAGAATTAAAGAAAATTAACAGAGTTATTCAGAAGTTCGTCCCCGATGGTCCCCATGAGCTATTAATCGTCATCGATGCGACGACAGGGCAGAATGCCCTACTGCAAGCGCGTCAATTTGCTGCTGATATCGGCTTGACAGGGGTTATCATTACGAAGATGGATAGTACTGCTAAAGGCGGTTTTGCTTTTGCGGTGACCGATGATCTCGGTGTACCAATTAAATTTCTTGGCACAGGAGAGAAAGTTGAGCAATTTCTGCCATTTGAGCCTCAGAGTTTCGTGGCAGCGCTCTTCGCATAGCATTAGTTGCACTAATATTTTCAAGCCAGATCGCAAAAGGGTGTAAACCCCAAGCCTCCGCCACATCTCTGGCCGAGGGTAACTGTACATAAATAAGCCGAAAAGGTGAATGCATTTAGGGGGGGTACTTCATGGTAAAAGAAGCTGTTCCTCTGACAGAACAGACCTTCTCAGGGAAGGAGACAAAGCCAGTTCTGCCTGCAGTAGGAAACATTGCAGTCAAATGTACTAAATGTAAAGAGATTCTTTATACCCGTGACTGGGAGAAAGATCTGAAAGTATGTTCACGCTGCAACCACCACTTTCGGCTGACAGCACGCGAACGTATCTCATTGCTAGTCGATCTGGACAGCTTCGTTGAGGTGGATGCAGATTTGGCTTCGATTGATCCACTCCACTTTGCCACACAGCCACCATCCTACCCTGATCAGCGCACCTATGCCAAGAAGCTAGAAGATGAACAGCGTAAAACTGGGCTTACCGATGCTGTGGTGAGTGGCCAAGCAACTATTGAAGCCATGCCACTAGTCTTGGCAGTAATGGATTTTCATTTTATGGGGGGAAGTATGGGATCAGTGGTAGGAGAGAAAATTACACGAACGGTCGAATTGGGCATTGATCGGCGTATTCCTGTGCTGGTAGTGTCTACCTCGGGTGGTGCTCGCATGCAAGAGGGCTTGTTTGCACTGATGCAAATGGCCAAAACGTCTGCAGCCCTTGCCAAGCTAAGAGAAGCCCATATCCCTTATTTTAGTCTTTTAACCGATCCAACGACTGGCGGTGTCTCAGCGAGCTTTGCTATGCTCGGGGACGTGATCCTTGCCGAGCCGGGAGCCCTTATTTGTTTCACAGGACCCCGTGTCATTGAGCAGTTTATGCATATCAAAATCCCTGAAAACGCTGTGAATTCCGAATTCGTTCTTCAACATGGTATGATTGATGCAGTTGTTCATCGGCGCGACCTGCGATCAACACTAGCACAACTCTTGCGCCTGTATTCACCGGCATAGTAAGGAAATGCAATGGCCTACGATCTGGAATTTGAGAAGCCGCTGGCAGAGCTAGAAAAAAAGATAGCAAACCTCCAACGCAAGGGAGAGCGCCTCAAACCTGAGGAGCGCTTCCAACTACAGGAGGCAGAACGAGAACTTCCTCAGCGTACCCGAGAGATCTATAAGAATCTGAGTTCGTGGCAAACAGTCCTTGTTGCTCGCCACAGAGATCGGCCATATTCGCTTGATTATATCAAGCTGATGTGTGAGGACTTTTTCGAATTACATGGTGATCGCTCTTCTGGTGATGACCATGCCATTGTCGCAGGCCCAGCTAAACTGGATAATCAGATAATCATGCTCATCTGTCAGCAGAAGGGTCGTGATATGAAAGAAAAGCAATTTCGCAACCTGGGTCTACCCCACCCCGAAGGATATCGCAAAGCCGAGCGTGTGATGCAACAAGCAGAAAAATTCGGCATGCCCATCATTAGCCTCCTCGATACATCAGGTGCTTCCCCTGCCCTAGTGGATGAAGAACGCGGGCAAGCCGAGGCTATCGCCTCTATTCTGTCTGTGATGTCACGCCTGCGTGTGCCGGTTATAGCGACAATTATCGGCGAAGGCGGCAGTGGCGGAGCATTAGGTATTGGCGTCGCCGATCGCGTTTTAATGCTAGAATACAGTATCTACAGTGTTGCGGCACCAGAGGCTGCTGCCTCAATCATCTGGAGAGACTCAGCCTACGCTCAGTATGCCGCCGAAGGTATGCGTGTCAAGGCTCACGAGGTCTATAAACTCGGTATCGTCGATGAGGTAGTACCCGAACCACTGGGAGGCGCCCATCGCAATTATCAGCAAGTCGCCGCTAATCTCAAAGAGGCTATTCAGAAGAACCTGACCGACCTCAAGCAGCTTTCTGCAGATGAATTACTGGAGAGGCGCTACCAAAAGTTTCGTACAATTGGCAAATATACTAGATCAGAGGCTCCAGTAACCTGAATTATTGCATCATTTAAGCACAAAAACGCGGCTCTACTACCTTGTCTTATAGTGACTCGGTATAAAGTTTCTTTCCAGGGAGCCGCTAGCAAAGCTCACATTCCCATATTTTGGATTGCGCCTTTATTGACACTCCCCGCCATAAATGACTGAGGATTATCCACATTAAACAAAAGAGTGCACATCTCCTTTTGTAATTTGTATAGGATTCTCAAGGCTTTAGCTATGGAGAGCTATTATCCTCTAGCTTGGGATCACGCAATGTGGTAAGGCGGCGCAGTTCAGGAGCAAGTAAGGCAACCAGCAGAACTACCAGGACTGTCCCTACACCACCCCCAACAACCGAAAGCGTTGGGCCAAACCACTGGGCAGTTAGACCAGACTCGAAGCCTCCCAATTCATTAGAAGCTCCAAGAAAGAGTCCATTCACAGCAGCAACGCGTCCACGCATTTCATCCGGT
>DASYAN010000528.1:0-6149 GCA_036501345.1 Ktedonobacteraceae bacterium | reverse complement strand
TGAAGGCCGCATCCAAACGTGCCGATGAGGTATACCTGGCTCCAGACCCTGATCGTGAAGGTGAATTCATCGCTTGGTCGCTGAAAACTATTCTGGGACTACAGAATCCGCATCGTGCCGTTTTCCATGAGATTACTAAGGGGGCTGTGCAGGATGCTATCAAAAAGCCCCGTGAAATCAATGAGGATCTTTTTAATGCTCAGCAAGCTCGTCGTGTATTGGATCGTCTCGTTGGCTATAAAATTAGTCCGCTCCTCTGGCGTCGTGTTCAATCCGGTACCAGTGCCGGACGTGTCCAGTCCGTTGCTCTGCGTGTAATCTGTGATCGCGAGGCGGAAATCCGCGCTTTTGTTCCTGAAGAGTATTGGACAATCACTGCAACGCTTAGTAAACAGAAACAGCCAGAGCGTTTTGAGGCGATGTTAATCTCGCGGCTCAAGGATATAACAGCTGTGAACGGTGATGAGGCTGGCTCTGAGACTGAGGAACAACATGCGACTGATGCTCAGAATGGTAGCAAGGCCACGAAGGTTGGCAAGGGGCGTATTAAGATCTCTTCGAAGGAAGAGTCCGATGCTATCCTCGCAGATCTGCAAGATGCGGCGTATAGTGTGCTGAAATATGATGAACGCGAACAACGCCGTCAGCCATATCTGCCTTATACGACGAGTACTATGCAGCAGGATGCCTCAGTTCGACTCTACTTTAAGCCAAAGAAAACCATGAGTTTGGCCCAGCAGCTCTACGAAGGGATTGAACTAGGCGCTAGTGGCCATCAGGGTTTGATTACCTATATGCGTACTGACTCGACTCGTATCTCTGATGAGGCACAGGGAAAAGTAAAGGCTTACATTGCTGAAGCTTTTGGCCAGCCTTATGTCGGTCAAGGACGTGTTGGCAAGGCAAAAGCAACAACGCAGGATGCACATGAAGCAATCCGTCCAACAGATGTAACATTGACTCCTCAAGCCATGAAACCGTACTTATCGTCTGATCAATTCAAGTTGTACAACTTGATCTGGCGTCGTTTTGTTGCAAGCTTTATGATGCCTGCCATCTTTGATACCGTTCGAGTTGATATTGTTGCTAAGCAGTATGTCTTCCGTGCTTCCGGTTCCAATCTCAAATTTCAAGGTTTCTATGCTGTCTGGCCCCGTGAGGAAGATGAAAAGCTTTTACCTGTGATGAAAGTAAATGAAGTACTGGACTCACATGGGCTAAAGCCAGAGCAGCATTTCACGCAGCCTCCTCCCCGTTATTCTGAGGCGAGCTTAATAAAAGAATTAGAAGAACAGGGTATTGGTCGTCCCAGTACCTATGTTCCGATCATTAGTACCATTCAAGATCGCGGCTATGTCGATCAGGAACAGCGGCGCTTTGTTCCCACATGGTTGGGTGAGACAGTTAACGAGATGCTCAATAAGCATTTTTCTGATATTGTTGATATCGGGTTTACTGCCGGAATGGAACGCAAGCTAGATGAGGTGGAAGATGGGCGTTGCTCCTGGACTGAATTCCTGCGCAGCTTCTACGGTGATTTCAAGGTCACGATGGAAAAAGCAGAAGCTGAGATGGATCGCGTGCAGAAGCCGTTGGAGGAAATTGACGAGTTATGTCCTGAATGTGGAGAGCGTAACTTAGTAATCCGTACAGGACGTTTTGGCCGCTTCATTTCGTGCTCTGGCTTTCCCGAATGTCGCTATCGCCGCTCTTTTGTGATGAAGACTGGTGCTCACTGTCCCTCGTGCAAGGGTGATCTTGTGGAGCGTAAAACGCGGCAGAAAAAACGTGTCTTTTATGGCTGTAATAACTACCCAGCATGTAATTTTGCCGTTTGGGAGCGGCCCGTGCCTGATCCTTGCCCGAAGTGTGGCAGCTTAATGGTTATTCCCAAAGTAGGGCAGGATCCTGTATGTTATGAGGAAGTCATTGCCGCTCAGCGCAACGTAGAAGAAAAACCACGACAGACTGGAGATGCACAGTCGAAGCGTACTACGCGTCGAAAGAAAGCCTCAGGAGAAGCAAGTTCAGAGGGTAGTTCAAGTGGTGCGAGTGGGACACGCAGTAAGGCAACGCGTAGCACAGGTAAAAAGAAGGCTTCAGCAGACGCGTCTTCAGAAAGAAAATCAAAAACACCAAAAACAACGAAAAGTAAAACAATACGCAATACACGCAAAAAGAAAACCTCGGAAGAAGCAGTTACAGAACCGAATATAAATGGTGCAAGTGCAACGGGCAGTAAGACAACACGTAAGAAAACGACAATAGCAATGCTTGCCGATACTGATGGCGAGAGTACCCAAGATGAAACGACAGTCCATGGGAGGACGAATGGGCATACCTCGGCGAAGACTGCTAACGCAATGGCTAAAAATCGCTAATAGACTCTATTCCGATTCGGATGGTGTGAGCTGAGAACCAAGACGAAAGATGGTTGGTTTCTCCTCAATCGTAGCACTAATCGGAATAGAATTTAATATACAAGGGTAAATCTCTCCTACAATCCATGTGCTATAATCATGAGACAACTATTGCTTTCCTAATATCCCATAAGAAAAAGGATAGTGATTAAGGAGAGGATTATATGTCGCATGCAGTAACGCTTATCCCTGGCGACGGTACAGGACCCGAAATTACCCAGGCTACTTGCCGGGTTCTAGAAGCCACAGGGGTCCAATTTGACTGGGATTTGCGTCTAGCAGGAGCAGCAATGCTGGAGAAGTATGGTACCGTTTTACCAGATGAGGTGATTGAGTCAATAAAGCGTACCAAAGTAGCTCTCAAGGGTCCAATTACGACGCCAGTTGGCAGGGGCCAGCGAAGCGCAAATGTTGCTCTACGTAAAAAACTCGATCTCTATGCCAATCTCCGACCTGCAAAAACTTATCAGGGTTTACGCTCTCGCTACGAGAATATCGACTTAGTGATTGTCCGTGAGAATACGGAGGACCTCTATGCTGGAATTGAATTCCAGCGTGCTACTCCCGAACACCAGGAGATGATCGAGCTTATTGCTCGTACGACTGGGCACCAACTTGATCCCAATTCGGCTATCAGTATCAAGTATATCTCTGCTATGGCGACGCGGCGCATTGTCAAGTTTGCTTTTGAGTATGCTCGTACAAATCATCGCCGCAAGGTAACTGCTGTGCATAAAGCGAATATTATGCGTGTCTCGGACGGTCTGTTCTTATCTAATGCACATGACGTGGCTAAAGAGTATCCTGATATTCAGTTTGAAGATCGTATTGTGGATAACATGTGTATGCAACTAGTGCAGAAGCCAGAACTCTATGATGTACTTGTGCTTCCCAATCTCTATGGTGATATTATCTCAGATTTATCTGCGGGATTAATTGGTGGGCTAGGAGTCGCCCCAGGTGCTAATATTGGCAGCCAGTATGCTATCTTTGAGCCTGTCCATGGAAGTGCGCCAAAGTATGCAGGACAGAATAAAGTTAATCCTATGGCAATGATGTTTTCTGGGGTGATGATGCTTCGCCATCTGGATGAGCGTGATGCAGCCCATCGCCTGGAAAAGGCCTTGATGCAAATAATCGCGCAGGGTAAGTATGTGACCTATGATTTAAAGCCTCGTCCTGACGATGTTACCGCTGTTGGTACTTCGCAGGTGGCTGATGCGATCATCGAGCGTTTGCAGAGTGTGTAGTTCGGTAGTGTAGATTCAAAAGAGCATCCTGCAGGATACTCTTTCGAATCTGCGTTGTACCTAGCCGATCTCTCCATGGTTCTCTTTCTTGCGCCATTTGTGGCGGGCTTGAATATAGCGCACTGTTCCTGAATGTGAACGCATCATAAGAGAGGATGTTCGTGCACCCCAGCCAAAATATTGAACGCCGTCGAGGAGGTCTCCGCTAGTAATGCCTGTTGCAGCGAAGGATACATCGTTGCCTCTGACCAAGTCATCTGTACGGTATACCTGCTGTAGATCGATACCATCGGCCTTAAACTTCTCGCGCTCTTCTTCAGTGCGTGGCCAAATCTTACACTGAATTTCACCACCAATGCATTTGAGTGCCGCCGCTGCCAGAACTGCCTCTGGTGCTCCCCCTGTACCCATTAAGACATCTACTCCGGGGTAATCATCCATTGCAGCCTGGATGGCTGCCGCTACATCTCCATCAGTGATCAAGCGGATACGAGCACCGACTTCACGAATCTGGCGGATCATTTCTTGATGACGAGGGCGATCCAGTATGACGACCGTCAGGTCATCAATATGTGCGTCGCGGACACGAGCAATGCGATCCAGGTTAACTCCAATAGGGGCGTTAATGTCAATCACGTTTCTCATCGCTGATCCAACAGCAATTTTCTCCATATAAAAGACACCTGGAGGTGCCGAATACATTGATCCACGTTCAGCTGTTGCTACTACTGCCAGGGCACCGGGCAGACCGAGTGCGAGTAACCTTGTGCCATCAACCGGGTCAACCGCCACATCAACTTCTGGAGAGTTACCGTTGCCAACCTGCTCACCAATGTAGAGCATTGGGGCTTCATCTTTTTCGCCCTCGCCGATAACAACGACTCCACTCATGTCGACACCATCAAGCGAATGACGCATAGCGTCAACCGCCGACTGATCAACTAATTCTTTATTGCCTTTGCCCATCCAACGTCCTGCGCTTATTGCAGCTGCTTCAGTAACGCGGACCAGTTCCATTCCTAGGTTGCGCTCTTTGGTCTTTGAATATTCGAAACGTCCTTCTTGATCCATAATTTTTTCCTTCTTAACTTATTCCGTCTCTATCTCTACGTAACGTGGATGTGTGCGGCAATGTTCGGCTTTGATGATCGCACGCAGATTCTCTACTGCATCATCGAGTTGGCCTTGTCGGTTGACGATTACATAATCGTAGTATTTCCTCTGAGACAACTCGAATTCGGCATCTGCTAGCCGACGGTTTCGCTCATCAGCCGTCTCGGTCTGGCGATTCGTAAGGCGGTCAATCAGCTCTTCTATCGAACCGGGCACTAGGAAGATATAAATTGCACCCGGTAACTTCTGTCGAACCGTTCTTGCCCCTTGCACATCAATTTTTAACAAGACATCGCACCCTTGCCTTAGGTTATCTGTAATCTGTTGGGTAGGTTGTCCATACCAATTTCCATGGACATTGGCATACTCAAGAAGCTCATTATTATTGACCATCCGATCAAATGCTTCTGGGCTAATGAAATAATAGGGATTGCCATCACTTTCACCGGGGCGTGGGGCACGTGTAGTGACCGAAGCAACGACATGAAAATCCATGCCTTTGTCTTTCAAAGCTTTAATCACCGAATCTTTACCAGCTCCCGATGGGGCTGAAAGGACGAAAAGCAATCCCTGTTCATTGGCCGGAGGAGACATCTCATGAGGCAATGTGTGTTGTGTTTCAATTTGCATACTTCTTTCCCTGATAATGCTAATACGACAAGCAAGTGAATATACGAATGACCTCGTCCTTGTTATACTTTTTGCATCTTTGCACCAATGAGCATAAAGGGTTGCTGCTTGCCGTCGTGCTACAACCTTTGAGATAACAGTGCCCACGGTACTATTGTACAACACTGTATCTTTCTAATGCCACCGCTTATTATTAGGGCCTGAAAATTTGATATAAGCATGCAAAATACAACTATGATTAATTTGTTATGGTACTTAGCCTAATGCTCTACTAAAGGTGTCCCATTTTCGAATTGTCCGTCTTTCCTTGACCTTAGATTGACTCCCAGTGTATGATCCAAGGGGACAAAACAAGGAATGCGAAGTTTTTCAGAATTATGTATATAGATGCTATTACCCTGGCCTCCGTCGCCGATGAATGGCGTGCGCTGCTGATTGGAGCACGCATTGATACCATTATCCAACCGACTGAGCATGCCATTGCCATCCAATGTTACGCGTCCGCTCGTATAGCAGGAGAGCAGACTTCTGTCCCAGGGCAGGGAGGACAGAACCGCTGGCTCTATCTCTCGATACACCCGCAATTTGCTCGGGCGCACTTGACTGCGCTCAAACCACAAAAGATTGCTAGTGAGCCTCCTCCATTCGTCATGCTATTGCGCAAGCATTTGGAAGGGACGCGTATCGAGTCGATTGAACAGCCACGGTGGGAACGTGTACTAGAGATTATTGCGAG